>CAZKTT010000088.1:0-3411 GCA_964555755.1 uncultured Mycoplasma sp. | reverse complement strand
AGATACAGCATTTTCTGCATCGCAATTAACATTGTATTTTATTTCATCTTCGCCTTCAATCATTTCTGTTATATAAGACGATAAATCATATGGAGTATACCCTAAGTTTTCTAGGTCTAATGCCATTTTTTCTAAATATGATACTCTCACCATTAATTGATCTATATCACGATATGAAAGAGCTTTTTCATAGAAATTAAACTCTGATATTATATTTTCTAATAAACCATGACATGATAAACTATCTAAGTCTAATGCTATCTTCTTAGCCTTGAAAAATATTTCATTATTAGTAAATTCTTGATCTTTAAACATCTTAAATATTTTATCATCAGGTAGAGAAAATAAATAACTTCTTGCGATGGAAATAAAATAGTACTTAAACTCTTGATCTATTTCATTGTTTTTTACTTTAATTATTAAATTAATTAGATTCTTAATAATATTTACATCATAAGCTGTTGTTAATACTTCATCTTTTATAGGTACTAGAGGTATATTATTATATTCAAATACTTGCCTATATAAGTCAAAGTCTGTGGCCCTATCAATTATAATTGAAAAATCATCATACTTTACATTTCTTAGTTTTTCTGTATCTTTATCTAGTACTTTATAATTATTCTTTATCTTTTCTTTTATATCATTTGCTACTATAAATGCTTCTTTTTCACTCTTTTCAAACTCTTTTAACTCTTTGGTATCATAAGTGTATATATCTAAATAATTGGAAATGTTTTCATCATTATTTTCAGTATAAACGCTATTACCAAAGACCATTTGATGTGATTCTTTGTAATCTGCTCCTCCGAAAGTATTATTCATAACTTCATCAAATATTTTATTAATATCATACAATACTTCTTCTCTTGATCTAAAGTTCTTTACCAGATCAATTTTAATACCATTGCTATTATTATTACTGTATAAATCATACTTATTTTTGAAAATATTAGGATTAGAATTTCTAAATCTATAGATTGATTGTTTTATATCTCCAACCATATAACAATTATTTTCAGAAATGGCATTTATAAACATTTCTTGTAAATCATTAGTATCTTGATACTCATCGACCATTATTTCGTTGTACTGATTTTTTATCTCATTCCTGATATCATCATTTTCTAATACTAACTTAATGGCTTTTTTTGCGATATCGATAAACTCATATGAATCATTTTCTTCTTTATAAGATTTTATTGCACTATCTAATCTATTAATTATTAAAATGATCGCTCTTACATATTTTTCAGTATTTTTATAGGAGTTCTTTAAATATAATTCATCTTTATAAATAGTAAGAGTTTTTAAATCTTCCACTAGAGATTTTATTTCTTCTCTTATTTCTTTTGTTTCAATATATTTAGGATGATCAATATTTAAATTATTCTTTATATCAGTATAATCTTTAGAAGTTATAAGTTTTTTATATGATTCTTCATATTTTTTTATGCCTTTATCATTTTCATTTCTTAGTGCTTCATTATATAATAATTTTATTTTATTTAATGTTTCATACACTAAATCTAAGTATTCTTTTAGTAAATCTAAAATATGATTTTCATTATAATAGTTATCTATATATTTATTTAGATAATCTTCTTTGTCATATTTCATTTCTAATGCTTCATTTATTTTTAATATGCTATCTTTAATATCTTCATCATCTTTTACACAGAAATCATTTATAAGGGCTAAGAAGTCACTATTTTTTTCTTCATATAAATCTTCAAATATTTTATCTATAATTTCTTTTTTCTTTATTTTTATAATTCCAGAATCTACTACTTTTATGTTTTTAGATACATTTAACAAATAGTTATATTTACGAACTAGTGCTAACGAAAAACTATCAAAGGTTGTAATATAGCTACTATCTAAAAGATCTAGTTCTTTTTTTAGTTTAGGTTCTTTTTTTATTGCCTTTCTAATTCTATTTTTCATTTCTTTTGCTGCGGCATTAGTAAATGTTAAAACAAGAAGATTGTTTATACTTGTACCATCAAAAAGTTTTCTAATAACTCTAGCAGTTAAGACTGCAGTTTTACCAGATCCTGCTCCTGCAGATACAATTATATTAGAATTATCTTTGTTAATAGCATCTCTTTGATTAGGAGTCCAATTAGGCATTATAATCACCTCCTAGGAACGATAAATCTTTATATGGGTCAATGTACTCTAGATCTTTATTTTCTTTAAAACAGATGTCAAAAAACTTACAGTACTTGCATCCAATATTTTCTTTTACTGTAGTTTTGGGACTGATTTTAAAATCACAATTATTTATTCTATCAATTGCATTATCTATTTTATTATCTACTAGTGATATTAAATTATTTATTTCTGAATCATTTAAAACTTTAGAATTATAGCTAAAACTTCCATCCTTATTTGTCTTTAATGATTTAATAAATTTACTATCTTTATATGTTGGATCAAATTCTTTAATAATATCTACATTACTATTTGAATAACCTGATAGCTTTAAATTATCTTTTTTTAATTCTTCATATGATTTTTTATAATCAATATTTACTTCGCTATTTAAAACTCTTTGGATATAAAAACCTGCGAAAGATATATTTTTTAGATTACTATTACTTGCTAAGTATAAATAAACAGGAAGTTGCATGGAAAGTCCAAATGGTACTTTTCTTAGATCTGTATCAACATAACCAGTTTTATAATCTATAATGCAAAGAATAGTTTTATCATTTTCTTCTTTGTACATTATTTTATCTATAAATCCTTTGAAAACAACTGAAATATCAAACTCTTTTTTTATTTCTACTTTGTTTTCAAAAAGCATATCTTTTAGATTAGTTTTTTCTAATTGTTCTTTTATAGCTGAAAGAGCAAAATCTATATCTTTTTCTATTTTGTTTATAAAGAACTTTTCTTTTATTGATAAATTTCTTTCATTAGTACATATAAATTCTTTTACCAAAGTTTTAGTATCTTTTCCAAGTTTTAAATTATTCTCTAAAACATAATGAAATAAACTACCTAAATAAGCAGCAAAATTATCTTCAAAAATATCTAATTTTAAAACATTGGCTATATAGTATCTAAAAGGACATTTGTAAAAGTTATCCATATGACTATATGAAAGGTTATAACTACTACCTATATATTCTTTAAAATCGTTTTTATTTATTTTTTTGAAACTATTATCATAGGTCATATAAGGTAAATCTATATTACTATATAAAAACTCAAGATTCTCAGTTATAACTCCAGTTTTTAAATACTTATCTATTAACTTACCAAGTATTATTTTAGAATTAATATTACTGTATGATTCTTTCCTATTAATTGATTTTGTTTCTACTTCTAAATCTAAATCTTCTACTAAGTTGCTAGGATAAAAAGTATCATAATAAGACATATTCTTATAAGTGATAATTA
>CAZKTT010000087.1:0-3423 GCA_964555755.1 uncultured Mycoplasma sp. | reverse complement strand
TAATACATTCTTCTAAATACTCCAACAAAGAAATCTTGAAGCCAGCTTGGAACTTTACTCATGTATTCATCAAAATGTTCTAAAACATCAATATCACTTATAACAGCACTGCCATCTACATTAACATACCATCCAAGCATCATTAAAGCAAGTGATACTCTTTTATGTTCTTTACTAGACTTTCTATCTGCAACTAAACTGATACCAGTATTTAATCCTGCAACAGTTTTTTCCATATCTTCTCCAGTCGCAAACAGATCATCAGGTAAAACAATTTCTCCATTTTCAGTATTTATTTTTATCTCATCCAAATTAACTCTTATTATGTTTCTTTGTTCATTTTCGATAGCTTGTGATACTTTTTTCATAAGACGACAAAAAGTTTGAATATTAATATGTTCAAATTCATCTTTTCTATCTATAAATTGCCTTAATGAAATGATATTTTCTGTCATTGCATACCACCTATCATAAAACAATTATAACATACTAATTATGAGACATTAAATATTTTTCTAAATTTTTTCTGATTTTAAGTAAACAATTGTCAACTTTTTTTATGCTTATATCAAGAAGTATTGATATTTCTTTATAAGTAAATCCGTTATACTTAAGTTCAAAAATTGAAGATTCTTCGATACTTAAACCATAACAAAACTGTTTTATCATATCATTATACTCTAAATCAATATAACTTTTTTCTAAATCATCATCTGATTTAAAAGATATAATTGTATCATAAAACTCACAATCCATATAGTGACTAATACTAGGTTTTCTTAGTGCTGAATCAATATGATTGTATAAATTTCTTTTTATACATAGCAATAAATAAGAATAAAAACGAATATCATTGTCAGAATCAAATCGCTCTAAACATGAACACAAAACTATTCTACATTGTTGAATGAGATCATCAACTTCTAATCCTCTATTAGGAAATTTAGTGCAAAAATAATAAGCCATTTTCCTAAATAATGGTTCATATTTTTTCACCATATAAGAAAAGGCTTCTTCATTTTCTTTAATCATATAAACAAGTTCATAATCACTATAATTCATAAAACCTCCTAGAAGCTTCTTTGTCTAACCACCTCGTAAATAATTATTCCAGCAGCGACTGAAGCATTTAAACTTTCTACTTCTTTGCTCATAGGAATTGATATAGTGAAATCTGCTGATTTTTTAACCAAATCACTAACCCCTTTGCCCTCATTACCTATAATAAGAGCAACATTACCATCATATTTTACTTTTGAATAAACATCACCATCCATATCTGACGCATAAATCCAAAAGTTTTTAGATTTAAGATAATTGATTGTTTGATTTAAATTAGTAACCATACATATTTTCATATTAAGTGCTGTACCCACACTTGTTTTCATAACTGTTGAATTAACGCTAACACTTCTGTTTTTAGGTATAATTATTCCATCTACCCCTGCAGCGGCACATGTTCTTATAATAGCACCAAAATTATGAGTATCTTCCAAATGATCTAAAATAACTATAAAGCCATTTTCTTGGTTAATTATTTCATCAAGATCACTATATTCAAAATCCCCTACATCGATAATTATACCTTGATGATTTTCATTTGCAAGCTCATCTAATTCACTTTTAGTGTAGAAATATGGTTTCAATTTTAATGTTTCAATCAGAGAAAGAATGGTTTTATCATTAAAATTTCTATCCAAATATAAAGATTTTACTTTTTTATATTTTTTTAAATATTCTAGTGTACTATTTCTACCATATATAAGCATATCATTACTTCCTTTACATTTTTATTATTTCATCAAATATATGATTTAATCTGTTTTTATCAGTTTTATATAAGTATCCTATTAGTATTTCAAACGCTGTAGCGCGTTTATATGTTATCACATCACAATTTTTTGGACTTTTATGTGTTTTCAGATTACGTCCTCTTCGGACTAAATCTAATTCTTCTTCTGTTAATTTGTTTTCAGTAATTAGTTTTTCTAAGAAAAAAGCCTGATTTTTAGCGCTTACAAAGTTAACAGTTTCGTTTTGTAAATCATTAAGTTTAACAATATTTTTTGACGTTAAGTGTTCTCTAACGAGAAGTTCGAACACTGCATCTCCTAAAAATGATAATTGATTCAAGTTCATTAGTCCCTATTACCTACCACTATCAAAATTAACCTAAGTATTTCTAACAAAGTAGTAACAAGCCCTGCAACATAAGTTAATGCCGCAGCAGTAAGAACTTTGCGAGCACCCTTTCTTTCATCACTTAAAAGGAATTGATATTTTTCTAGACAAACCATAGCTTTTCGAGAAGCATCAAATTCAACAGGAAGTGTAACAAGTTGAAAGAATAAAATAGCAATAAGCATCCCTATCCCAACATAAATAAGTTGTAGAATACCAAAAAGAAGGCCAACAACAATTGCTACATAACCAAGTTTTGAAGAAAAATTAACAAGAGGAAAAATAATTTTCCTGAGTTTTATAAAAAAGTTACCTTCTTTATATTGAATTGCATGCCCTACTTCATGAGCTGCTACTGCGGCGGAAGCTATACTAGCATCTCTATATACCTTTGTGGAAAGTCTAATAACATTTTGCCCTGGATCATAATGATCAGTTAAACTTCCTTTTACTTCTACCACATAAACCTCATCTAAGTCATATTTACTTAAAATTTCACGAGCTATTTCAGCACCACTCATACCTTTCATATTTTTTACTTTAGAGTATTTGCTATAACGAGCACTAATTAAACATTGAGCACCAGCAGTTATAATAATCGGTATAATCAATAATAAATAAAGAGTCATAATTACCTCCTAAAGTTCATATTTTGTCCCATCTTTTGTATCAATTAACTTAATTCCCAGTTCATTAAGCTCATCACGTATTTGATCAGCTAAATCATAATCTTTATTAGCCTTTGCAGTATTTCTTTCTTCAATCTTCTTTAAAATAAAGTCTTCATCTACTTGTTTAGAAACATTAACTTCTTTCAAAAGATCTAATCCCAATACTTCATCATATAAAGATATAACATATCGTTTTGAAACATCATTTAAATCAGATTTTAATACATCATATAAACATGTAATCATCATTGAAGTATTTAAATCTCCATCTATTGCTGATTTAAACTTCGCTAAATAATTATCAATATTTTCTAATTCACCTTCAGTTTCTAAATCTAATACTCTATTCTTTAGTTTATTATAAGTGTTTTCAAAACTATCAAGTCTATCATAAGAGAATACTAATTGCTTTCTATAATGAGAAGCTAAACAGAATAATCTATATGCCAAAGGATTATATCCCTTTTCTTTTAATAAAGATACTGTTAAGAATTCTCCCTTACTCTTACTCATTTTACCAGTTTCATCATTTAAATGCTCACAATGAAACCAATAATTACACCATTTATGG
>CAZKTT010000086.1:0-3445 GCA_964555755.1 uncultured Mycoplasma sp. | reverse complement strand
TTTAAAACCTACTATGAGCCTATATGAACCAATATATAATGATGGTGGTGATACAATCTATTTATATGATCAAATAGAAGATAAATCAAATAGTAAAGATTTAGATATAAATATAGCGATAGAAAAAGCAATATCAAATCTAAATGATAGAGAAAAATACATATTAGATCAAAGGTTTATAATAGGAAAAACTCAAATGGAAATAGCAGAAGAAATAGGAATAAGTCAAGCTCAAATATCAAGATTAGAAAAAAATGCTTTGCAAAGGGTAAGAAAACAATTATAATTATCACCTTTACAAAAGCAAAAAGAAAAGATATAATTATGCTAGAAAGTAAAGGGATATAAATGAAGAATAGAATAGAAAAAATAACTGAAAAACAGTTAATAATCATACTATTTGTAGCGATATTTATTATTAGCTTAACAGTATTTTTAAGTTCCGTTATAACAGGTAAAAAACCTAGCATTCCATACATATCTGGAACAACTTTAACTTATTTTGGTAATAAAGATAATTATATTTTAGATAAGATGAAAGATTATGAAGGAATTTTAAGTGGCAAGTACTATAAGTTTTCAATAGAAAATTCAAAACACAAAAATGAAATAGTGAAATACACAACTTATATTAAAGAACTTGAAAATAATACTATAAATTCTTCAGATATAAAAGTATATTTAACAGATGCAAACAATGTACCTCAAAAGGATTTCAGAAGTAAAACGCATAAAATAATAACTCCTGATAATCAAGAGAAAGATTATGATTATTATGATCTGTATACAATAGAAATAAAAGATACAATGGGAGATGTTAAAGAAGCCGGAGAAACTAAAAACCCTAAATTTGAACTATATAAGTTTTATCAATTAAATGTGCTTAATAAAGCATTAAATACACCATTTTTAGTTGAAGAAAATGGAGAGTGCTTAAGCTATGATTTAACTGATAATTTAAAAGAACCTCGTTTAAAAGATTCATGCAGTATAAAACTAATGTCAAATGACAAAAATTATGAATCATATAAACTAGTTTCAGAACAAGGCAAAGTATTATATATACTTGATGCTACAAGCTACAAAGGAACATATACAAAAGTTGACGACGCTGAGTTTAATGGCGATATAGCTTCATATATTATTTCAAAAAGACATATGAAAAATAATAAGTTTAATATTAAGCACATAACAGGAATTAAACAAAATGAAAATGATGAAAACTTTTCTTATTATACTGGTGAAGTTTGCTATGAACATAAAATACTGAGCAGTGAATATGATTATAAAATATCATCAGTAGAACAAGTTGTAAGTTTAGATAAATGTCCTAATGATTATAAGATAGTAGATTATGAAGCAAAAGCTATTTCTTTAGGAGATCTAGATGAAAATTATCAAGAAGAAGATATTTCTTTATTGACAAACCAAATAACGAATATAATAGATCAAAATTATTTTATCTATGAAGATGATGAATTAATTTCAGATTATAGTAATAATTATTATGAAACAGATTTCAACAAACAAAAAAAACGTGATTATAGATTGAGATATTGGATAGATGAAAACTCAAATATTAAAGATGCAAATAGCTTTAATTTTAGAATAAATGTACTTAGTAATAAATAAAATTAATTAGGTGATTCATATGCGATTATCAGAACTCCAATATAAAGAAATAGTGAATCTAGAAGGAAAAAGAATAGGCAATATAATAGATGTAAAACTAGATGAAACTGGTAGATTAACATCTTTAGTTTTAGAAGACAATAGAAAGTTTTTAAAGTTCAGATCAACTGATCAAGAAACCGAGATAAGTTGGGATAAAATAGAGCATATTGGTGATGATGTTATTCTAGTAAAAATGTGACAAAATACTATAGTGTAAAATGAGTAAAATTTACTCATTTTTTTCCTTTTTCTATCAAATTTTATCTTTTTGTGCTACAATTATATATAGTAGGTGATAATATGAATATAAAATCTTTATATTTATTGTCAGTTATTATACTAGTAATGGTTTTATTAGTAGTTTTTGTTGTGGTTTATAAAAAGAATAAAGTCAAAAACTTAAGAGAAAAACTTGATGAACTTGAAAGGCAAAGAAACCTAATCGTGGCAACACCAGTTATGACTGAACTTTCGAAAATAGATGTAATTGTAAAAAATGCTAAGTTAGAAGACAAATATGAAGAGTGGAAAAAAAGATATGAAACAATTAAAAATGAAAGATATAATGCTATCACAGATAAATTACTAGAAGTGGATACTCTAATAGAAACAAGAGAATTAGATGAAGCAAAAGAAGCAATAGTTAATCTTGAAATAGAAATATATAAACTTAGAGTTAGTACCGATAACTTGCTAGATGAAATTAGAGAAATAACAATGAGTGAAGAAAGAAATCGTGCTATTGTTACTAAGTTAAAATCTAGATTCAGAGAACTTGAAAGAACTTTAGAGAATAACAAATCTGCTTATGGAGATGTTATCACTAATATTGAACTTCAATTCGAAAACATTGAAAAGAAATTTAATGACTTTGAAGAAGTAATGGAAAACAATGAATATGAAGAGGTAGTCGGAGTAGTCAAAGTATTAGATGAAATGATTGCACACATCGGTGTAGTAGTAGAAGAACTTCCAGATTTAATCCTTCTAGTAGAAAAAATATTGCCTGCTAGATTAAAAGAAATAAAGGATACTTATGAAAAACTTATTAATAAAGACTATCCTTTAGATTATTTACAAGTTCCATATAATCTTGAACAAATCGAAAACAAAGTAAATGATATTAAAACAAGAATTAAGATACTTAATTTGGAAGACAGTATGTTTGAACTTAAAACATTTTTAGATTATTTAGATAATTTATTTAATGATTTTGAAAATGAAAAATATAACAAAAAGATATTTGATGAAACCGCTAAAACATTTAAAGCTAAACTTCAAAAAGTAAATAAAATAGTAACAGATATTTATGATCAATTAGATGATATAAAAAGCATGTATAATTTAAATGCTGAAGATTTAAATGATTTTATAAAATTAATAATGAATTTAATAAAATTATTGGTGATCTAAAAAATAAAGTTATGCCATATTCTAAATTAAAAGATAGAATATTTAAGCTATCTACCAAATTCAGTAAAATAGAAGAAAATTTAAATCTATGCTTAAAATCATTAGGAAGTATGCATGATGATGAAATGAGAGCACGTGAACAGTTAGATGAAATAACAGAACTTCTAAAAAAATGTCGTGATAAAATAAGACATAATTCATTACCAATTATTTCAAATAATTATTTTGTAGAATTAAGTGAAGCTAATGATGCAATATATGAAATAGTAAAAGAATTAGAAAAAACACCAATTACAATAAAATCATTAAATATAAGAGTAGATACAGCTCGTGATTTATCACTTAAGCTTTATAGCAC
>CAZKTT010000085.1:0-3447 GCA_964555755.1 uncultured Mycoplasma sp. | reverse complement strand
CGGAGCAAGAGAATTAGAACTTGCTTTAACAGGTAGAAATGCCGGCCTTTCTGAAAGAGTTCCAATGTGTGGAGTTCCTCACCACGCCTATGAAACTTATTTACAAAAACTAGTAGACAAAGGTTATAAAGTAGCAATTTGTGAACAGCTAACTCCTCCAGATAAAAAAGGTGTTGTAGAACGCGGAATAGTAGAAGTCGTGACAAAAGGAACTTTAATGCAAAACACTTCTCTTGATGAGAAAACAAACAACTATATTGGAAGTATTTATGATTTTGATCATTGTTATGCAATAAGTTATGCCGATATATCAACTGGAGATTTTCATATTAAACTTATTGATCATGACAAAGAAGCCTTAGTAAATGAAATACTTAGATTAGAAATAAAAGAAGTAATTGTAAATTCTAAAATAGATAGAGAAATAATTAGTATTTTAAGAGATAATTACACTATCTTAGTAACAATAAATAATGAATTATCAGATAATTATTCGTATATATATGAAGATTTAAATGATCAAAGATTAATAACTTCAATTAAACATCTTTTATATTACATAGAAGATGCTAAAAAGGGAGATTTATCTCATTTTAAAAAGGCCAAGTTTGAAAAGAAAACAGATACTTTAAACTTAGATATACATACAAAAAGAAACTTAGAATTAGTAGAAACATTAAGATTAAAAGAAAGAACTTATTCACTTTTATGGTTCTTAGATAAAACAAAAACAGCGATGGGATCTAGAACTTTAAAGAATTACATAGAAAACCCTTTATTAAATAAAAAAGAAATAATTAGAAGACATGATTTAATATCAACATTCTTAACAGAATTTATCTATAAAGAAGAATTAAGAGAATTATTAAATAATGTTTATGATTTAGAACGATTATCAGGAAGAATAGTATATGGCAATGCAAATGCTAGAGATTTAATATGGTTAAAAAACTCACTTTCAACTTTACCAGAAATAAAAAAGATTTTAGAAAGCATTAATTATGATAAAACCTTTGATTCCTTAGATAACCTTCATGATTTACTTGATAAATCAATAAAAGAAGAAGCTCCTATTACTGTTAAAGAAGGAAATATAATAAAAGAAGGTTATAATGAAGAATTAGATAATCTAAGAAGTTTAGCCAGTGGTGGTAAAGACTTTATCTTAAAAATAGAACAAGAAGAAAAAGAAAAAACAGGTATAAAAACTTTAAAAGTAGGATATAACAGAGTATTTGGTTATTACATAGAAATAAGTAAAGGGCAAGCCCAAAATGTAAAAGAAGACTTTGGTTATGAGAGAAAACAAACTCTTACCAATGCTGAAAGATTTATAACTCCAGAGTTGAAAAAGCAAGAAGAATTAATACTAAATGCCGAAGATAAAATAACAGCACTTGAATATGAATTGTTTTTACAAATCCGTGAAGAAGTTAAAAAATATATATCAAAGATTCAAGAAGCAGCACGTGTTATAAGTGAATTAGATGTAATTTTATCTTTAACAGTTGTAGCAGAACAATATAATTTTACTAAACCAGAAATTACTGACAAAAAAACTATTTATATAGAAGAAGGAAGACACCCAGTTGTGGAAGCAGTATCTAAAATAGAATATGTTCCTAATGATATTATTATGGATGAAAAAACAAACATTCTTCTAATAACTGGACCTAATATGAGTGGTAAATCAACTTATATGCGAATGCTTGCCATATGTGTAATATTAAATCAAATCGGATCATTCGTTCCATGTAAAAAAGCTGTACTTCCTATCTTTGATAATATATTTACTAGAATCGGAGCTAGTGATGATTTAGTAAGTGGTGAAAGTACATTCATGGTAGAAATGAAAGAAGCAAACTACGCTGTAAGTAATGCTACTAAAAATAGTTTAATTTTATTTGATGAACTAGGTAGAGGAACTGCTACTTATGATGGAATGAGTTTAGCCCAATCAATACTTGAATATATTCATGATCATATTGGCTGTAAAATGCTTTTTTCAACACATTATCATGAACTTACATCTTTAGAAAAGAATCTAAGGAATTTAAAAAATGTTCATGTTAGTGCCAAAGAAGAAGGAGATAAAGTAATATTTTTACATAAGGTAAAAGAAGGAGCAGTAGATAAAAGTTACGGAATACATGTAGCCTCACTAGTAAATTTACCAAATGAAATAATTAAAAGAGCAAATGAAATATTAAATGTTTATGAACAAAAAGAAACAAAAAAAGAAGTCTACAAGCAAACAAGCTTAGCCTTAGACTTTTCTGTCAAAAATTCTGAAATAGAGGAAAAAATCAAAAAAATAAATCCATTAGAAACAACACCAATCGAAGCATTGAATATATTAGATGAATTAAAAAAAGAAATACTAAATAAAGAAAAAGAAGAATAAAAATAAAAAAGCAGGTGATAAAATGGGAACACTATATGTTGTAGCTACTCCAATTGGCAACTTAAATGATATATCTAAAAGAGCTATAGACACTTTAAAGGAAGTAGATTACATATTATGTGAAGACACTAGAACAAGTATAAAATTATTAAATCATTTTGATATAAAGAATAAATTAGTAGCCTATCATAAATTTAATGAAAGTGATAAAGCAGATTCAATTATTAATGACTTAATCAATAATAAAAATATTGCTCTTATATCAGATGCAGGTACTCCTTGCATATCTGATCCTGGCTATATATTAGTAAAAAAAGCCAAAGAAAGCAGTATCGATGTTATAGGAATCGGAGGTATAAGTGCAGTAACAACATCTCTTTCAATAAGTGGACTAAATTCTGATAGCTTTACTTTCCACGGTTTCTTTCCAAGAGAAACTAAAGATAAAAAAAATAAAATAAAAGAAATAATCGATAGCAAAACAACTACTCATATTTTTTACGAATCTCCAAAAAGAATAGTTAAAACATTAGAATTTTTAAATAACAATATTAATAATCTAACAATAAGTATATCTAAAGAATTAACTAAATTACATGAAAAAAACTATTATGGGAAGTTAGACAAAGTACTAGAAGATTTAAAAAGCGATCCAAAAATTGAATCTGGTGAATATACTTTTATCATTGAGAAAGAAAATAAAAAAGAAGAAAAAACAAAAAGTGTTTCTGTTGAAGCTTTACTCATCGATGAAATGATTAATAATAGTTTAACTTTAAAAGAAGCAATAAATAGTTTAAATGAAAAAAATGATAGTTTAAGTAAAAAAGAAATATATGAAGCTAGTTTAAATTTAAAAAAATTATTTTAATACAAAACATTTTATTTGAGAAGAAAAGAATTTATTAATGTATAAAAAAACTCTTTTTATATCAATATGCATATGAAAGGAGTTTTTTTATGGCAAAACATAAAGTAGAAATAACAGGAATTAATACGAATGATATAAAAGTATTAACTGGAGAAGAAATGGAAGAATTATT
>CAZKTT010000084.1:0-3450 GCA_964555755.1 uncultured Mycoplasma sp. | reverse complement strand
GGAGACGTTACTTGTTTAACAGTATTTGTACTACTGTCATATGTCTTATAAGTAACATACATATACATATAATAATTTTTACCAAACGTTAAATCATATGGACTAATATCAATCGTATCTACGACTGAATCAGCAATCATAGAAACATCTTTCTTAAAGATATTTGTATCTAAATTACATTCTCCTGTAGTTTCACAAAGTATATATGAAATATTGTAATCATATGGAATTTCTTCTTCTTCATCATATTGTATTAAACTAAATTTAACATCCAATATTTTATCATTATATTCACCATCTGGATTTGCTTTATATTCTTTAACTCCAGGTATACCTTTTAAATACCATAAAGCATGCGTTCTAATTTCTAAAAGAGCCATTTTTTCATTACTATATTTTTTTAATAACTCGTAGTGTTTCGTAATCATTTTTATCTTATCGCCCTCAGTGGGTTTTTCAACAATAGTGTTATTATTTATATATTCAATGCATTCACGTATAAACCAAGGGTTACCTAAAACACCTCTTCCGATCATAACAGCATCACAATTTGTTTCATCAATCATCTTTTTTGCATCAAAAATTGTTTTCACATCACCATTTCCGATAACAGGAATTATAACTGATTCTTTAACTTTTTTTATTAGCTCCCAATCAGCTTTTCCTCCATATCCCTGTGCCCTAGTACGAGGATGAATAGCTATAGCACTAGCTCCAGCTTTTTGAACAGCTTGCGCAACTTCAACAGCATTTATATTATCGTTATCCCAACCACTTCTTATTTTTACTGTTACAGGAATTGATACTGCATCTACCACTTTCTTTATAATTTTATATATTTTATTAACGTCCTTTAAGAGTGCACTTCCAGCCTGAGATTTTAAAGCCACCTTTGGTACAGGACAACCCATATTTATATCGATAAAAGATATACTATATTTTTCCTCTAATATTTTAGCGGATTCTGCTAAAACATCAGGATTAGATCCAAATATCTGAACGCCAACTGGTATTTTTAAATCTTCTATTCCATTTAGCATATCGAATGTTTTTTTATTATCCCTCACTATAGCTTCTGAACTTATGAGCTCTGTCACAACATAACCTACACCCATTTCCTCACATATTTTCATATAAGCAGGATTAGATACTCCCGCCATAGGAGCTAAAACAATATTATTATCTATTTCTATATTACCTATTTTAAACATTTTAACACCTCAATAAAATAATAAGAAAAGCTAAGCTTTTCTTATTTCTTGTTTTTCTTTAATAAATCTCTAATTTCCTCAAGTAAAACAGCTTCATCACTCTTAGCAGGCGCTTCTTCTTCTTTTTCATTTTTCTTAAACTTTTCGAAGAATTTTACCATCAAGAAAATACATAATGCAATAATTAAGAAATCGATCACTGTTTGAATAAACATACCGTACGCCACTGTAGCATTTCCTACTTTAACACTTAGATTTGAAAAATCAATACCTCCAAGTACTATACCGATAAGTGGCATTAATAAATCATCGACTAAACTAGCTATGATTTTACCAAATGCACCACCCACGATAACACCAACAGCCATGTCTACAACATTACCGCGTGATATAAAATCTTTAAAATCATTTGCACCTTTCTTTAATTTACTTTCTTTCTTTTCTGTTTTTTTCATAATATCCTCCCACAAATACAAGTATACCACACTTTTTATTCTTTTGTTCTTATTTTACCATTTATATAATATCCTTCCTGCGGATTTACTAATTGAATATAGTCATCAGGATCAATAAAATACTTCCCCTCTACATTCAAAGTATCAGTTATCACTTTTTTTGATTCAAATTCTTTTCCATCAAAATCAACTTTATATAATTTATACTTTATTTCGTCACTATAATTTACTAACCCAATATAATCTTTCTCCTCTTCAGTAGATAAAATTTTATTATCTATTATAAATTTTAATCCTTCATCAGTATGTTTTATATCGGTTACAACTCTTTTTTTGACATACTGTTTCTTAGTTTTAATGTTTGAACGAAATGAATCCAATGAAACTAAATTATGACTTCGCGCATAAGAAATATATTCATCTGTAAAATTAAAATTTTCTATAGAATTTTTATCATAAATACAGTTTATTGATTTTGCTTGTCTAAAATTATCTTCTTCAGAATCAAAACTAACCTTAGTAAGCCCAACTGAAGTAAATACAATACCCACTAAAACCAAGGCTTTCACATTTCGAGATATTTTTAAGTTTTTCATATTTTCACCTCATTAAAAAACGTACATATCATACAATAAAACATTAAAAAAGTCAAAAAAAGAAGAATTATTCTTCTTCTATAGCTTTTTCTAATTCTTCTTTTGTCATTTTAGAATAACCTGTTATTCCTTTTTCTTTTGCAATATCTTTCAATTCAGATAATGTTTTTTTACTTTCTTCTTCAGGTTCATCTGCTTCTATTTTTCCATATTTAACTAAGTTATCAATTTGTTCCTTCGTAATTGTTTCATGTTCAAGAAGAGCATTTGCAATTAAATCTAACAATTTTCTGTTTTCTTTAATTATTTTTGTAGATACTTTATAGCATCCATCAATTATTTCTCTCATTTCTTGGTCAATTTCGTATGCAACTTGACCAGAAAAATTACGACTTTTAGTATAATCTCTACCTAAGAATACACTACCTTCTTGAGTTTCCAATTGCAAAGGTCCAAGTTTACTCATACCATATTCAGTTACCATAGCGCGTGCAATCTTAGTAGCTTGTTGAAAATCGTTATGAGCTCCTGTTGTAATTTCATTAAAAACTATTTCTTCAGAAACACGTCCACCTAATAATCCACTTATACTTTCAAGAAGTTCTTTTTTAGTTGATAAATATGTTTCTTCTCTTGGAAGCATTAAATTATAACCACCAGCATGCCCACGAGGTACAATAGTAATCTTTTGTACTTCATTAGCACCTTCTAGTTTTATACCAACAACTGCATGACCAGCTTCATGATATGCCACGATTTTTCTTTCTTTTTCAGTATATTTATGCGATTGCTTAGCAGGACCCATAAGTACTCTATCATGAGCTTCATCAAGTTCAGACATTGTTATTTTTTCTTTACCACGGCGAACAGCAAGTAAAGCTGCTTCATTAAGTAAATTTTCCAAATCAGCACCACTAAATCCTACGGTACGCTTAGCGATATGTTTAAGTTTAACATTTTTATCAAATATTTTATTCTTAGCGTGAACTCCTAATATTTCTTCACGACCCTTAATATCTGGTAAATTAATAGTCACTTGTCTATCAAATCTACCAGGTCTTAATAAAGCAGGATCAAGTACATCTGGTCTATTAGTAGCAGCTATAATAATTATTCCTTCATTTGCACCAAAGCCATCCATTTCAGTAAGTAATTGATTAAGTGTTTGCTCTCTTTCATCATGACCTC
>CAZKTT010000083.1:0-3503 GCA_964555755.1 uncultured Mycoplasma sp. | reverse complement strand
ACATGATTTTATGTGCCTTTGGAGCATTAATTACATCAGTTATAGTAGGATATTTCGCAGCTTATATCGCAGCATCTTTTTCTAGAAATTTAAGAAAAGATGTTTTTACTTCAGTAGGTAAGTTTGGTATGGAAGAGATTAAAACTTTTTCTACCAGTAGTTTAATTACTAGAACAACTAATGATATAACCCAAGTAGGATTTTTAATAGCAATGGGACTACAAGTATTCATGAAAGCTCCAATTATGGCTATTTGGGCAATCACTAAAATAGTAGGTAAGAGTTATGAATGGAGTATTGCTACAGGAGTTGCCATAGTAGTACTTATATTGTTATTATTAGTTCTTTTATTAATAGCAATACCTAAGTTTAAAAAGATTCAATGGCTTACTGATAATTTAAATAGAATAACTCGTGAAAATTTAACTGGTATTAGAGTAGTTCGTGCTTATAATGCTGAAAACTATCAAACAAAAAGATTTGATGATGCAAATACAGAACTTACTAATACTCATTTATTTACAGGAAAAGTTATGGCTGTTATGAATCCAGTTATGACTTTAATTATGACTGGTTTGTCACTTTCTATCTACTTTATAGGAGCTTATATAATTAATGCTGCAGATATGCTAGATAGAATACAATTATTTAGTGATATGATAGTATTCTCTGCATATGCTATGCAAATAGTTATGTCATTTATGATGCTTTCTATAATCTTTGTCTTATATCCTAGGGCAGAAGTCGCAGCAAAAAGGGTTAATGAAGTATTAAATACAAAAAGTTTAATCGTTCAAGGTGATAAGGAAAATGGAATAGAAAAAGGTACAGTTGAATTTAAAAATGTATCATTTAAATATCCTGATGCAGAAGAATATATGTTAAAAGATATAAGTTTTAAAATAAATAAAGGAGAAACAGTTGCTTTTATCGGAGGAACTGGATGTGGTAAGAGTACAATAATTAACTTAATACCTAGACTTTATGATGCTACTTCTGGTGAAGTTATGGTAGATGGATTAAATGTAAAAGAATATAAGGAAAAAAGCTTATACGATAAAATAGGGTATATATCTCAGAAAGCAGTTATGTTTAAGGGAACAATTTTAGATAACGTAGGATTTGGATTGAAAAATAATAAAAAAGTAACAAAAGATGCAATTAAAGAAGCTATAAAAGTTGCTCAAGGAAATGAATTTGTCGATAAGTTACCTGAAAAGTATAATTACTCTTTAGCAGAAGCTGGAACTAACATAAGTGGTGGTCAAAAACAAAGATTATCTATTGCTAGGGCTATTGCTAGAGACCCTGAAATATATATTTTTGATGATTCTTTTAGTGCTCTTGATTATAAAACAGATTTTACTTTGAGAAAAGAATTAAAAAAACATACTAAGGATGCTACTGTTATAATAGTTGCTCAAAGAATAGGTACGATTAAAGATGCTGATCAAATTTTTGTAATAGATGATGGTGTAGTAGTTGGATCAGGAAAACATAGTGACCTTATTAAATCATGTGACATTTACAAAGAAATAGCACTTTCTCAACTTACAGAGGAGGAAATAAATAATGGATAATAAAGAAAAAGTAAAAATAAAAGAACCTTTAATAAAATTATTTAATTATATCAAAAAATACTTGTACTTGATTATTCCTGCTCTTGTTTTAGCGATTGCTTCCGCAGTATTCTCTATTATAGGGCCTAATAAGTTGAGTGATATAACTGATGTTATAACTGAAGGGCTTATGTCAAGTATAGATTTAGATAAAGTAAAAGATATAGGTATATTTTTAATTATAATTTATTCTCTAGGAGCTATATTCAACTATATACAAGGTTTTATTATGACAGTTGTTACTAATAGATGTGCTAAAGGTCTTAGAAATGATATAAGTTCGAAGATAAATAAATTACCTCTTAAATATTTTGACAAAACTGCTTATGGTGATGTTTTATCTAGAGTAACAAACGATGTAGATACTATTGCTCAAACATTAAATCAAAGTTTAGCTAGTTTAGTAAGTGCTATTACATTATTCTTAGGATCATTAATCATGATGATTGTTACTGACTATATAATGGCTATTACTGCAATAGTTACTAGTTTAATAGGCTTTGTTTTAATGGGTGTCATTTTAAGAAAATCACAAAAGTATTTTGATGGTCAACAAAAAGAATTAGGTAATTTAAATGGCCACATCGAAGAAGTATATGGTTCACTTGATATAGTAAAACTATATAATGGAATAGATGAAGCTAGTGAAGAGTTTAATACTATAAATAAGAGGTTATATAACAACAATTTAAAAAGTCAGTTTCTTGCAGGATTAATGCCAACATTAATGGCTTTTGTAGGGAATATAGGTTATGTAGCAGTTTGTGTAATGGGGGCTATATTAGTTATAAATAATCATATAACTTTCGGGGTTATTGTAGCATTTATGATTTATATTAGATTATTTACTAATCCTCTTACTCAAATAGCACAAGCTTTTGGAGTATTACAAGCTACTGGAGCAGCTTCAGGCAGAGTATTTACATTTTTAAGTGAAGAAGAAATGACTAAAGAAGATCCAAAAGTTGAATTAGATCCTTTAAAAGTAAAAGGAGATATAGAGTTTAAAAACATAGAGTTTAGTTATACAGAAGATAAAAAAGTCATAAAGAACTTTTCTGCCAAATCAAAGGCTGGTTCCAAAATAGCTATAGTAGGACCAACTGGTGCAGGCAAAACAACAATGGTAAATTTACTTATGAAATTTTATGATATAAATAAAGGAGACATTTTAATAGATAATATTTCAATAAAAGATTTATCTAGAGAAAACGTTCATGATTTATTCACTATGGTACTTCAAGATACCTGGATTTTCCAAGGAACAATAAAAGATAACATAAAATATAACAACAAAGAAATAACTGATGAAAAAGTAAAAGAAGTATGTAAAACCGTAGGATTAGATCATTACATAAAAACTTTACCTAAAGGATATAATACAGTATTAAATGAAGTAGAATCTTTGTCAGCAGGTCAAAAACAATTATTAACTATAGCTAGAGCAATGCTTTTAGAAAGACCATTTTTAATTTTAGATGAAGCGACTTCTAGTGTTGATACTAGAACAGAAGAGTTAATATCTAAAGCCATGGACAAATTGACAAAAGAAAAAACTAGTTTTATCATAGCACATAGATTATCTACTATTAGGAATGCAGATTTAATACTTGTAATGAACGAAGGTAATATAGTAGAACAAGGAAATCACAAAGAATTACTCAAAAAGAATGGTTTTTATGCTGAACTATATAATTCACAATTCGATACAATTTTAGATTAAAGTATTTACAAAACAAAAAAAATAGTGTATATTTTATATATCACTATTTAAATGCAGGTGTAGTACAATGGTTAGTACATGGCCTTGCCAAGGCTAGGATGCCGGTTCGATCCCGGTCACTTGCTCCAAAAGATAAAATCGTCACACTAAGCGATGTTAAT
>CAZKTT010000082.1:0-3570 GCA_964555755.1 uncultured Mycoplasma sp. | reverse complement strand
CTGTAGCTCAGTCGGTAGAGCACAGGACTGAAAATCCTGGTGTCGGCAGTTCGATTCTGCCCGGAGCCACCACTTAAATAATGCTGGTTTAGTACCGGTTTTTTGTTGCAAAAAAGTTTAATTGATTCATAAATGCGTAAAAGCATAAAAAAAATAGTTTTCGGCACATTTCTACATTTTTCGACTTTTACTTATGATATATTAATACAGCAGTAAAGTATTAAGAAAGTGAGGTAAAAGTATGGTTAAAAAAGTTAAATGGTTTAACGATATCAAAGGTTATGGTTTTCTAGAAAATGATGATAATGATGATATATTCGTTCATTATTCTGCTATTAACAAAGAAGGCTATAAAACACTTAATCAAGACCAACTAGTAGAATTTGAACTAGTGAAAACAGACAAAGGGTACCAAGCAAAAAATGTTACTTTAAAAGATGCACAAAAAAGTTTAATGTAAAGATAACAAGTATTTTGTTATCTTTTACTATAATTAATAAAAAATGTGTTATTATTAAAGTGGTGATAGTATGAATGTACTTTTAATATTTATATCATTTCTTCCAATCTTTCTTTTAGGATTTTATATTTATAAAAAAGATACTGAAAAGGAATCGAAACGTTTACTAGCAATTCTTTTCTCATCTGGATTATTATCATCTGCGTTAGTAGTAGTATTTAATTCCATTCTATTTTCACTTTTTCCTGATTTTTATATATCGTACAGCTATAGTAAATACAATTATTTACAAATATTTATATTAGTTTTTTTAGAAATAGCTCTAGTAGAAGAAACATTAAAATGGGCAATGGTAAGAGTTATTGGTTATAAGAACAAAAGATTTGATCAGCTCTATGACATTATTGTTTATGCAGTATTTGTAGCATTAGGTTTTGCCTTTTTCGAAAATGTATTCTATGTTATGTATGGAGGTTTACAAACAGGAATACTAAGAGCAGTTTTAGCGGTACCTGGCCATGCAGCCTTCGGAGTATTCATGGGATATTTTCTAGGTAAGGCTAGGGTAGATGAAAAAAATGAAAACTATCAATCATATAATAAAAATATGGTATTAAGTTTAATAATTCCAATTAGTTTACATGCTATTTATAATTACTGTTTATTAATTGGTAGTGAATTTCTCATAATTATATTCTTAATATTTATAATAAGTATATACTTTGTAGCGCTTAGTAAAATAAATGAAGTATCTAAAAATAATGAAACTCTATAAGGAGTTTCTTTTTATTGAAATAGTAATTCCCAGTAAAATCATATATGACAAAAGACTACTCCCACCATACGAAATAAAAGGTAAAGTAATTCCTGTAATTGGCAAAAGGCCTAAAGTCATAGATATATTTTGTACTTGTTGATATATAAGAGCACCAGCAAAACCTATTACTATGTAACTAAACAGCCTGTTTTTAGGTTTAGTATTTAAAATATTTAAATCGAATAAGACAATAGATACCAGTAGTACCGCCATTCCCAATAATCCATAAATCGCAGCAAGTGATGAAAATATAAAATCAGTATGACCTTCTGGAAAATAAAGAATAACATTATTAATTCCATTTCCTATTAAGTTACTTGAACCAATTGTTACAAGTGAGTTTTCTAATTGCATTCCAGAAGAATTTTGCCAATCAAATATTCTATCTAATCTATAAAACATATTAGTTCCTAAAACACTTATAAATAAATCTCTTTGATAAATGTATAAGTATAAAAATAAAGATCCAAATAAGATTAAAATAATACTAAAAATAATAAACCATCTATAACGAATTTTAGAAGTAAAAAGCATAACAAATAAAATTATAAAATAAATTATTACTGCACCAGTATCAGGTTCTAAAAAAGTTACTATCGAAGGTAATAAGGTAACAAAAAAAGTTTTAAGTATCAATAAAAGTTCATCTTTAGTGGTTTTAATATTAGAATTATTTATTATTTTTGCTAATATTAAAATCAAACCAATTTTCATAAATTCACTAGGTTGAAAAGTTCCTACTAATGGGAAACTAAACCATGCTCTAGTACCATTTACTTCTGTACCTACAAATAAAACTAATACCAATAAAAAGAGATTAATAAAATAAATAATTGCACTATATTTAACAATAGTATTAAGTTTAACCTTCAAAATAATAAAAATAAGAACAATTCCCGTTAAATAAAAAAATGTTTGTCTAATTACTAAATTATAAGGATTATTAGTAATAAAATTTGAAAAACTATATATTGAGTTTATACTGATAATAAAAAAAATTAATAATAATGGTACAAATAATCTATTAGTTTTCATAGTACTAGTATGGTTTTTTAGAATTATTTAATACTTTAATCATAAAATATAATAAAAAGGGAGGAAACATGAATAAAAAATATGACATTTATAAACCTGATATAGGAAAAATAAATAATAATAGAAAAACTTATTATTCATTTTTAGATAATGAAATAGATATAGAGAATCATCATGATAAAGAAAAAATAGATCCCATAACATTCATTAATGAATTAAATAATAATGGAGAATATATTTTTAATAAAACAGTTATTATAAAAACAAAGGATAAACTATATGATACCCAAATAGCAGGAAAAATAGGCAATAGAATAATAACCTTGGATAATAATTCAATAAATATAGATGATATAGAAGATATTTATGAAAAATAAAAAAACTTCTTTTTTGAAGTTTTTTTAAATACATGCGACATATGTATCTTCTAAACATTGCATAGCACCAACACAGTTTAAATTAATTGTAAAAAATGAATCAGTAGCTTCATAGTTTCCATCTACTTGTCTAAGTATTCGACAAGTACAGCAACAATCTTCTACAGTTTCAACTCTGAAAACAGAACTAGTACCAGTTTCACCATTTATTGTATAAGGCATTGTCCACAAACTATTATTTGAGCAGGTGTAAAATGTTATAGGTCTAGTATTTAATGTGCCATTAGTATTAACACCTAAGAAAGGCCTGTCACAGGACATATTGCTTCCATCAATACACTCACCATTCTTTTGTAATTTTATAATCATACAAAGTGTCTTAGTCAGGCTTTCACAACTATTATTTCCACACATAATATCACTCCTTTCTATACGCAATCTACAAATGTATCACTTAAACATTGAATAGCACAAATACAATTAGAGTTCACAATTATAAATGAATCTGTTTTTACGTAAGGGAATGCACTGCTTGTATCTGTATTAGGAGCAAGTATTCTTAGTGTAGCAGTGTCTTCACCAACTCCTTCAACTCTAAAAACAGAACTAGTACCAGTTTCACCATTTAATGTATATGGTGCTTCATACAAAGTATTATTAGAAGTATATAAAGTAATTGGTCTAGTGTTATAAACAAAAGAATTTGAACTATTATTTAATCCTAAATAAGGTCTATCACAAGTGTTTGGTATATCATCAATTTTCTCTGCTTGATTTTGTAAAACATTTATTACATTTAAAATTTTATTTATGCAGCATGAATTTTCATCCATATATAATCCACCCCTTTATTTCTTTCTAATATAAGATATTCTCACTCG
>CAZKTT010000081.1:0-3628 GCA_964555755.1 uncultured Mycoplasma sp. | reverse complement strand
AATGGAAGATATGTATTTGTTACTCAAGGTATAGCCAATACACTTGAAGATCCAGCGATAACTGGTGATCAAATTTATGGTAAAGTAGTTTATAAAACTACGGTTTTAAGCTATTTAAGTAAAGTACTTAATAATGCTTATGGTTTCTATTTCTTAATATTTGTACCATTTGTAATAATTGTTACAATAGAAATTATTGATACAGTAAATGAGAGAAAAAGATTAAAGAAAGATTAGGTGTAACATGAAACAAGAACCTCTAGTAAAAACAATTTTTAAGCGCTTAAAGAAAAAAGTATCAGGTAAAATGATCATTATATTAATTGTGACTTTATCTGTTAATACTTTTGCTTGGTTTATTTACGCTAATAAAGTTGAAGGTGGAATAGAGGCTCGAATAAAAGCATGGAACATCTCTTTTGAAGTTGATAATAACGAAATAACTGAATACATACATATAGATGTTGATGAATTATATCCTGGTAAAACTTTTACAAAAGATATTACCATTTATAACAGAGGGGATACAGATGCCAATCTTTCATTTGAAATCACTGCTGTTACTTTGTTTGGTGTTAGAACAACATATACTACTGCTCAAAATCAAAATATAAGTACGCTTCTTGCCACTATACAACAGGATTATCCCTTTACAATTACACCGTCTTTTTCAAACTCTTTATTAGAATCAAATACTTATGAAGTGTTTAATGTATCGGTTGTTTGGCCATTTGAATCTGGCAATGATGCAAGAGATACGTTGTGGGGTGGTAGAGCCTATAATTATTCTGTTGATTATCCTAATTTACCAAGTCTACAAATATCAATGAAAATAATAGCAACTCAGGTAGCACCACAACAAAATAATAACAACAATAATAACAATAATGGTGAAAACAATGGAGAAAACAATGGTGAAAACAATGGAGAAAACAATGGTGAAAACAATGGAAATAATGAACCATAAAAAAATAGACTAATGTCTATTTTTTTTACTATATTAATTTATTTTATGGATTTGGAGCTGGAGGAGTAGTACCTGATATTTGCCTAAATGATAAATTAACATCAAGTAAAGCATCGTCTCCACTCTGAGTAGCAGCTGTATCATCATCGTTATCCATCTCTTCTCCAGTTGAATCATACCATTCGATATATATTCTAATACTAATTGTTTGAGTGTTTGATGAAATATAAACTTGTCTAGTGATATCAGCACCTCTAGCAAGAGAAACTGTTTGGCCACCGTCAATTGAGTATCCGGTTGCAATCAAATCTGTAACACTACTATCTTCGTTTGGAGATGTATCTATTTCATATTCGAAGGAAACATCCGCAGCAGAACAATCGATTAAAATATCAAAATATCCTTGTGATCTTGGAGCAATAATATTGTCAGCTATATTAGCATCGTGATAAAAATGTGGAGTAATAACTTGAGACAAATCAGCGCTGTTTCTTATATCTTGACCATTTACTAATATTCTCCATCTAGCAATAGCTATGTCTGTAGTACTAGAAGCTTCGGTTAAATACTTGGAATAAGCATCGGTAACAACAAGTACTAAAAACAGTAGGGCAATACATGCTAAAAACTTCCCAAAATGTTCACGAATATTCAAAAAAACACCTCCTATAATACTTCTAAAAAGAGTATAACATTTTTTAAAAATTTATACAATATTTTTAGCATTTTAAGGCTTAGTTTTATTGCAATAATGTACATATTATGATAAAATTAAAAGTAGTATAGATATAATGGAAAGTGTGATTTTATGAAAAAAGAAGTGAAAGTTACAGCAGAAAAGGTTAAGAGAAGAAAAATAACCTTAAAAACTGTAAAAATTACGGGGTTAATACTTTTTTTACTATTATTAGTATTATTTATAGTTCTGAGAATTATATATAATGGTGGACGTTTCACTGTTACATTAGATCCTAACTTTGCATTAAAATCAGGATTAATTATCTATGAAGATAAAGAAGAAAAAAGATCTCAAAGAAGATTATTTGCTAAAGAATTAGAGTTCATGGATAATATTTCAGTAAAATGGCTTCCTAAAGATATCAATGAACAAAAAGATGGAGCTCATAATGGTGAAAACTATATGGCTTACACTTTCTATGCTGAAAATACAGGTAACAGAGTAATTGATTATTGGTATGAAATAGATATTGATGATGTTACAAGAAACGTCGATGAAGCTATTAGAATAATGATATTCTTAAATGGAAAACAAACTATATATGGAAAAATAAATGGTGATACCAAAAAACCTGAAGAAGGAACAACTACATTTTATGACAAGGACATAGCAGTTCTTGAAGAAAGAGCAAAAATGCCACCAAATGCTGTTGATAAATTCACAATTGTCTTGTATTTAGAGGGCGATGATCCAGATTGTTTAAACAATCTAATTGGTGGAGAAATAAAAATGCATATGGATATAATTGAATCACATATAGAGGAGCAATAAAATGGAAGAAAATAAAAATGAAAATAGTTATTCATATTTAGATGATCCTAATTACAAAGAAAAAAGAAAAAAAAGATTAAGAATTTTATTCTTACTTCTTTTGTTGACTGGATTAATGTTAGGTTTTTCAACATATGCATGGTTTACAGCTAACAGAATTGTTTCAGTTAACTCTTTAAATGTAAAAATAGATTCTCAAGGTGGTATAGAAATATCTGTAGATGGGTTAAATTGGAAAACAGCAATAAATGAAGATGAACTAAAAGGTGCAACTGATACTTATGCTGCTAGTATTAATCAATTGCCAGAGTCACTAGAACCAACCTCTACAGTAGGAACTGTTGTCGGAGGATTCATGAATATGTACCGTGGTACAACTTCTGGAAATGATGATGGAGATTATATCTTAACTACCACAAAAAGTAATGAAGCTTTAGGAACTGAAGGTGACTATCTAGCTTTTGATATATTTTTGAAAGTAGATAAAGCAGGACCTGCATATTTAACTCCTGAATCAACAGTAATATTTACCGGATCAAGTAATGCTGGTGCAGAAAATGCAATAAGAATAGCATTCTTAGATGAAGGAACTACTGCAATTGGATCTTCTAGAAATGCAATTCAATCACTAAGAGGAGGAACAACTAATGACTTATACATTTGGGAACCAAATTCAAATACACATTCACCAACCGGAATAGCAAACGCTTATTCACTATTTGGTTTATCAATTGGAGCTAATAATGCAGCGCTTAGTTATTCTGGAGTGTCAGGTGAAATAAGTGCAGCTCAAAATATTACTCTTGCTAATGCAACAGCAGCTAAAAACCCAGCATACTTTTCAAATGTCAATGTTAATTATAAAACTGAAACAGATTTTAACACTAATAGACAAGTATTTGATTTTAAAGCTGGAATTACTAAATACAGAGTATATATTTGGTTAGAAGGACAAGATGTTGATTGTGAAAATGGATCTTCATCTGGCAATTTAGAATTTAAATTTCAATTTACTACAAATCCTTCATAAAATATAAAAAATTAAGGAGTATTACATGAAAAAGTTTGAGATAAGTAAAAGTATTAATTATCGCAACATTAAACGTGTATCTAAAATACGTTTACTTTTTCTTGTAATCTTTTTTTTGTTA
>CAZKTT010000080.1:0-3650 GCA_964555755.1 uncultured Mycoplasma sp. | reverse complement strand
AATCGTTGGTATTAAACCAACTAAGAAAACAGTTGTTACAGGAATTGAAATGTTCAAGAAATCTTTAGACTATGCTGAAGCTGGAGATAATGCTGGAGTACTTTTACGTGGTATTTCTAGAGAAGAAGTTGAACGTGGACAAGTTTTAGCTAAACCAGGAAGCGTTACTCCTCACAAGAAATTTACTGCTGAAGTATATGTATTATCAAAAGAAGAAGGTGGACGTCATACTCCATTCTTCGCAAACTACCGTCCTCAATTCTACTTCAGAACAACAGATGTTACTGGTGTAATTGAATTACCAGAAGGTGTAGAAATGGTTATGCCTGGTGACAATGTTAACATGACTGTAGAATTAATTCACCCAATTGCAATTGAAAAAGGAACTCAATTCTCAATTCGTGAAGGTGGTAGAACAGTTGGTGCTGGTGTAGTTTCAGAAATTATTGAATAATATTAAAGGCAAGTAATTGCCTTTTTTATTTTGAAAAAATTAACATAATAATTAAATAGTGGTATAATATATATAGAAACATATAAGGAGGCAAATATGGCTGAAATAACAAAAAGTAAATATACCGATTTAATTGGAGAAACAATACCAGATTTTCCTTTTGATGGAATAGAAATAAGCTTTGACAATTTAAAGAAACAAAAAGAAGAAAAAAAGCAAGAAGAAGATGATAATTCAAAAAAAGAAGAAAATAAACAAAATAAGAGATAAATAATTGCATTTAATAGTAAAATATGTTAATATACATATAGCTTTAAAAAGGAGGGACTTTCTGTGGATATAATAGACATAGTTCAAATGGGACTTTTAGTAGTATGTGCTATTTTAATAGTATTAGTATTAATGCAAAGCAGTAAAGCGCAAGATGCTGGAGCAATTATGGCAGGAGCTACAACTGATTTGTTTAAGAATAGAAAAGAAAGAGGTTCAGAATTAGTAATTAGTAGAGCCACTTTAATTTTAGGATTAGTTTTTGTAATAACAAGCTTTATTCTTTCGTTTTTCTAAGATATCAATGATATCTTTTTTTTTTATTCTATGATATTATAGTATTAGGTGGTATAAATGGAAGATAGAATAATTGAAATACTGAATAAACAGGGAACCAATACCTTAACTAAAGAAGAAATATACAACAAATTAGGATATACAAACCTAGATAAAAATGAATTTGAAGAAATCTTTGAAGAAATGAAAGAAAAACACTTAATTTACCAAAGAGGAAAAGATTCCTATAGCAGAAACCCTTTTGTTGAAGGAGAAGTAGTAATAACTAAAAAAGGCGATATTTTAGTAAAATGTGATTTAGGTACAATAAAAATAGAAAAAACAAAAGAAAACTGCATATCTGGTGATGAAGTAAAGGTAAAAATAGGGAACTTTAGCGAACTAACAGGTACTATAAGTGAAGTAATAAAAAGAAAAAAAATAAGTGCAGAAGTAGAAACAAGAAATGGTCAAAAATATGCAATTACTAAAGATGGTAATGAATACAAAATAGATTTAGATAATGGTATTGTAGATGGATCAATCATAGGAATAACAATTGAAACCGATAAAAGTACTAAAAAACCAATAGCGATTCTAGATAAAGTAATGGGACATAAAGATGATCCAAGATTAGATGATGAAATAATTTTATATGAAAATAACTTTAATTATGAATGGCCTGAAGATATTGAAGAAGAATTATCTAGAATACCAAGTGATGTTTTAGAAAAAGACAAAAAGGGAAGAGTAGATTTAAGAAACAGAATAATATTTACAATTGATGGTGATGATACAAAAGATATAGATGATGCTATAAGCTTAAACAAATTACCTGATAATAACTATTTGCTAGGAGTGCACATTGCAGATGTATCACATTATGTAAGTAAAGGATCTGCCATAGATAGAGAAGCATATGAAAGAGCTACTAGTGTTTATATGAATACAACTTCAAATCCAATGTATCCAAGAAAACTATCAAATGGAATCTGTTCATTGAATCCAGGAACTGATCGTTTGGCGATATCTTGCGAAATGGAAATTAATGAAAGAGGGAAGATAGTAAGTTATAACATCTTTGAAAGCTTAATTCATTCAAAGAAACAAATGACATATAAAAATGTAAACAACATATTAGAAGAATCTGAAGTACCAGAAGGATATGAAGATTATAAAGATATTTTATTAGAAATGAACAAACTAGCACATATTTTAAAAGAAGCTAGAATAAAAAGAGGATATCAAGAATTCGATGATAATGAAATAAAAATAAATACTGATGAAAATGGTAAACCTGTAGAGATAAGTAAAAGAGAAACAGGGGAAGGACAAGAATTGATTGAACAATTCATGCTCGCAGCAAATGAAACAGTAGCAACACATATCCATGGTTTAGGTATCGAATCAATATATCGTGATCACGACAAACCAGATGAAGAAAGATTAAAACATGTTGTAACAATGATAAGAAATTATGGTGATGAACTAGAAATAAAAGGGAAAACATCAAGTCCAAAATATGTTCAACAACTGATCAGTAAAGTAAAAGAAATGACTCGTCAAAATGTTTATCTAGATTCAATAAAAAGATGCCTAGCTAAAGCATCATATGAAGCATATAATATAGGACACTATAGTTTAGGAATAAATGCAAACAGAGGAGAAGCATATACTCATTTCACTTCTCCAATAAGAAGATATCCTGATACTACCATACATAGAGTATTAAAAACATCAATGCATGGTAGTTTAGATAAACTATATGATAATAAAGCAAAAGCTGAAATGGTAGCAATTTCAAAACATTCATCAATCCAAGAAAGAAATGCTGATAAATGTGAAAAAGAATCAAACAAAATGAAAAGTGCTGAATACATGGCTGATTTCATTGGAGAAGAATACCAAGCTACAATTATTTCGTTCACAGGTACAGGATTATATGTTCAATTACCTAACTTAATTGAAGGAAGAGTTAGTTATAATTCTTTAAATGACTTTTATCGTTATGATGAAGAACTAGAACTACTTGTTGGCGAAAGAACAGGTAATACATATAAACTTGGTGATGAAGTAGTAGTAACTTTAGTAAAATCAAATAAAGATTTAAGGGAAATTGATTTTGAAATTAATATCCCAAAAACGAGGAAAAGATAATGGAAATATTAAATAGAAAAGCTAGATTTAATTATTTTATAGAAGAAGAAATAGAATGCGGTATAGAACTTCTTGGTAATGAAGTAAAATCTATTCGTGAGGGATCTTGTAATATCAAAGATAGTTATGCCAGAATAAAGAATAATGAAGTATTTGTGATTAATATGTTTATAAAAAAATACAGTCATGCTTCAATTATTAATGATAGTGAAACAAGACCCAGAAGACTACTTTTACATAAAAAAGAAATACTAAAAATAAGAGAAAAAGTAGAAAAAGAAGGATACACTTTAATACCGTTAAAAATATATTTTAATCAAGCTAATAAAGCTAAATTATTACTTGGAATATGTAAAGGTAAAAAAAGCTATGATAAAAGAGAAACAATTAAAGAAAGAGATATAAAAAGAAAAATAGAAAAAGACTTAAAAAGATATTAACAAAATTGTTAATATCTTTTTGATTTGTCAAAAGCAATTCAAAAGTAATATAA
>CAZKTT010000079.1:0-3664 GCA_964555755.1 uncultured Mycoplasma sp. | reverse complement strand
CTTACATAATAAGGGTTTTTATTTTAATCACCAATAAGGAGGTTAATATGAAATATTACAAAAAGGTAGAAGGTAAAAACCTATATTTATCACCAATTAATTTAGAAGATGCTGAAAAGTTCTGTGAATGGATGAGTGATAACGATGTAACTGATGGTATAAATGCTACAAGAGATGTTTTTACATTAAAAGATGAAATTAACTATCTAGAAGAATTTAGCAAAAATAATGACATAATCTTTGGTATAGTAAGAAAAGAAAATGATGAGCTAATAGGAAGTTGTTCATTTACTCATGTAGATTATATGACTCAATGCGCTGAACTTGGTATCATAATTGGAGATCCAGATTCTAGAGGTAAAGGATATGGACAAGAAGTTGTAAAAATGCTATTAGAGTATGGTTTTAATACATTAAATTTTCACTCTATTTATTTAACAGTATATACTTTTAACGAAGATGCAATTGCCTGTTATAAAAAAGTAGGATTCAAAGAAATAGGGAAAAGAAGAGAAGCAGGTTATATAAATGGAAAAAGGTGTGACATACTTTATATGGACATCTTAAAAGAAGAATACGATAAGTAATCTTCTTTTTTTGTATAAAAATAAATAAAATAAATCATTATATTAATGGAGGAAGATATGAAAAAAATAACTCTTACTACAAAAGAATTAAATAATTTAAAACAACTATTTAATGAAAACTATCTTATAATAAAACAAATAAAAGACTATGAAAAAAAGACTTATGATAATAAAATGTTAGTTTTGCTAAAAGAAATAAGAAATGTACACGAAAAGAATTTATTAACAATTATGAAAGTATTAGATGAAAAAGAAAGGATATTTTAATGAATGAAATAGATAATTTAGAAAGTATTTACTTATATGAAAAAAATCTTCTAAAAAGTTGCACAAATATGCTAATTGAAAGTTCTACTGAAGATTTACATGATTATATATTAAGTATTTTTGATGAAGTAGATGAACTTACTAGAAAAATATATAAATACTTAGAAATAAATAATAAAATAACTAAAGATAGGATAAGTAAACAAAAGAAAGAATCCTTATATGAAGAATTAGATGCTTATCTGATAGAAATGAATAATATATAAGATATATATTATTTTTTTATAAATTAAAATATGTTATAATATCATTTAGTGAGGTGATACCATGACTGATATAGAAATATCACAAAATACTAAATTAAACAATATAATTGATGTAGCAAAAAACCTTAATTTAAATGAAAAAGACCTAGTATTATACGGCGATTATAAAGCGAAAATAAAACCAATCAAAGGAGAGCAAAAAGCTAAACTAATACTAGTTACTGCAATTACTCCAACCAAATATGGTGAAGGTAAAACTACAGTAAGTATTGGATTAGCAGATGCTTTATTTAAATTGAAGAAAAATCCTGTTTTAGTTTTAAGACAACCATCAATGGGCCCTGTATTTGGTCTTAAAGGTGGAGCAACAGGCGGAGGTTATAGTCAAGTAACCCCTATGGAAGATATCAATCTTCATTTTACTGGAGATTTTCATGCCATCACTGCTGCCAATAATTTACTATGTTCAGCCATTGATAATCACATCTTTCAAGGTAATAATCTAGATATACAAGAAGTTAATTTTCATAGAGCTTTAGATGTAAATGACAGAGCTTTAAGAGAAGTATCTTTAGAAAACAGAAAAGAATCATTTTCAATAACTGCAGCTAGTGAAATAATGGCATTATTCTGCCTAGCCTCTTCTTTAGAAGATTTAAAAGAAAGATTAGGAAACATAGTAATAGGATATAATAGCAAAAAGGAAATGATTTATGCTAAAGATCTAAACATTGAAGGAGCTCTAACTGTAATATTAAAAGATGCTTTCATGCCTAATTTAGTACAAACATTAGAACACACTCCTACAATTATTCATGGAGGGCCTTTTGCTAACATAGCTCATGGTTGCAATAGCATTATAGCTACAAAAACAGGTTTATCACTAGGAGATTATGTAGTGACAGAAGCAGGTTTTGGAGCTGATCTTGGAGCTGAAAAGTTTTTAGATATTAAATGCCGAGTTGCAGGAATAAATCCTGATTGCATAGTTCTAGTAGCTACTATAAAAGCCCTAAAACATCACGGAGAAGGTGATTTAACAAAAGGATTATGTAATTTAGAAAGACACATTAATAATATGAAAAAGTATAATGTTCCTGTAGTAGTATGCCTAAATAAATATAATGATGACACAGAACAAGAAATATCTATAGTAAAAGATTATTGTGCAAATAACAATGTACCATTTGAAGTATCAACTGCTTATATTGATGGATCAAAAGGAGCAGAAGATTTAGCAAAAATGGTTATAGAAAATACTAATTTAAAAGTTAATTTCAAACTATTATATGAGGATAATTTAGCAATAAAAGAAAAAATAGAAAAAGTATCTAAAGAAATTTATGGAGCAGAAGAAATAAATTATAGCGATACTGCACTAAATAAAATAAAGTATTTAGAAAAGAATAATAAGAGTAGTTTACCAATATGTATAGCAAAAACTCAATATTCATTTTCGGATGATGCTAAAAAACTTGGGGCACCATCTAATTATGAAGTTTATGTTAGAGATATAAATCTATATAATGGTGCAGGTTTCATAACAGTATTATTAGGTAATATAATGACTATGCCAGGTCTTCCTAAAAAACCAAACTATGAAGCAATAACTCTTGATGAAGATGATAACATTAAAGGAATTTTCTAAATAATAAAAAATTGTATAATATATCTTACAATTTTTTTTATTTTATAGTATACTTATTAAGATAGAGAAAATATGTTGAAGTTTTACACATAAACTGATTAATGATATAATAAATAGACGTTGGAGGTAAATATGAGTTTAGATTCAATACTTGAAATAATAAGAAAAATACTTGATATAGCCATTGTTTGGGTTATCATTTATACAATATTAAAGAATGTTAAAAGTAATGTTAAACTATCATTACTATTTAAAGGAATACTATTTATAGTAATAATAAAACTTATTGCGGATGCAATTAATCTAGTAACAGTTGGTCTTATCTTACAATATGTTATTGAGTGGGGACCTCTAGCATTAATTGTTATCTTTCAGCCTGAAATTAGAAATATCCTAGAACAAATTGGTAAAACACAATTACTAGGTCGTCATAAAGTACTATCGGTTGATGAAAGAGAAAGATTAGTGTATGAAATAGTCGGAGCTATTGATACTATGAGAAAAGCTAAAATCGGAGCTTTAATTGTTCTAGAAAGAGATGTTAGTTTAATCGAATATATCAATAAGTCAACTAATATATATGCTGAAATTTCTAGTGAGTTATTAGTGTCTCTATTCTTCCCAAATAATCCACTTCATGATGGTGGAGTAATAATTCAAGGAGATAAGATAAGTTGCGCTGGGGCAGTATTCCCTACAAGTGGTAGCTTAAAGATAAATAAAAGATTAGGAACAAGACATAGAGCAGCTCTTGGAATAAGCGAAGAAACAGATGCTATAGCAATTGTAGTATCAGAAGAAACAGGTAAAATATCTATAGCTATAAAAGGAGAATTATTCTATAATCTTACAATAGATGATGCAAGAATTCTGCTTATAGACGAACTAAGACCAAA
>CAZKTT010000078.1:284-3682 GCA_964555755.1 uncultured Mycoplasma sp. | reverse complement strand
TTTCCACCAAAACTATATCTCCAAGTTGCATCGTGTAAACCTATTTGATTATAACTATCAAACAACATCCAGTAATCTACCCAACTACGATAATCTGGACCAATTAAAGTTACATCTCTAGCTTTACTTCTTAAAGTATATACTCCAATTGGTGTTGAGTGAGTACCTTTTTGACCAGTTACTATACTTGTTGAAATAACTAATCTACCATTTTTATAAAACCATAATTTTTGTTTACTAATAGATATATATATATATGATTTCTTTTTGAATTTAGCAGTATAAGTAAATGATGAATATCTATATGATGTAAATGAACGTTTCTTAGTTATTAATTTATTACCTTTATACCATCCTTTAAATTTATAACCTTCACGTGGTGTTGCTTTAACATAATGTCTTATTTTACCATTTGATTTAAGATAATAAACCGCTACTGTACCACCAGTGTTTGCTTTTATAACTGCAGTTCTTTTCTTACTTCCAAAGTTATATTTTATATAAGTAGATGGATTACCATATGTTTTTAATTTAGTAATCTTTTTACTACCAGTTACAACTATCTTAGACATTTTATTATAACTAACAACAGCAGTTCTTAGTTCAGGACAATTAGTAACACTTAATGAACTAATTTTATTAGTCGGAGCATACAAATGTTGTAATTTAGTAAATCCTGTTAAAGATAGTTTTCCTCTAAGCCCTTTTTTAACAGGCCATTTAACTTTAACAAATCTTCCATTACCATCTCCCAAAGATCCGGTATTTTTAATAAACCAAGTTCCAGAATCATTTGGAGTATAATTATAGTTTACTCGCTTACCATTTGTTTTGCTCGAATATGATTTATTTAAAAATGCAATTATTTGTTTTCTTTCAGAACTGTTAGAAATATATTTTATGCTTCTAGATCCTTTATAAAGATATAACATAACATGATTTGAAGATAAATCATCGATAGTTGGATCAAAGAATGCACTATTATCAGTTTCAGTTAGCATTTCTACATCAAAATCACTACTATAACCATTAATTTCATCATAGTATTGTGAACAATCAGCATATGGATCTATTACTCTCCATTTACCATTATAATAAGCTATAACCCAGGTATATATAGTTCCATAACTTCCAGTCCATCTCTTAGTATCATCTAAACTACCAGTATAATAATAACCGGTAACAGTACGAGCAGCAATACCTTGACTTCTAGCTAGTGCTACTAACATAGAAGCAAAACCTTTACTTCTTGCTCTAATTTTACCTTCATCTGCTGATTTATATAAATAATATGGATTATCATAATTATTTCCATCTGCTACTAAACTATAAATTCTTTCAGGATGACTATATTTATAAAAATTACTTGTAATCCAATCATGGAATTTTCTCATTTTTGCTGTACTAGATAAACTAGTATTATTCTCTAGAATAGTATTAGCTAAATTTTTAATTTGGGTTTGTTGTGAAACACTAAGTCTTTTATAATTAGTTTCAGGTAAATCATATAAAGAAACTTCTTTATATCTTCCTACAAAAGAACTTGTTGAAGCAAAAGAATTCATAACACTATTATTTTTATAATATCTATTGTTATAATAACTATAATCGGTGCTAGCAAATACTTCTCCAGCAAAAAAAGTCATAGTTATCACTACAATTATCGCGAATAAAAATTTAAAATAGTGTTTTATCATATATAACCACAACCATTTCCATTTTTATTTTATTATTTACATTTTTTCTTGTCAATAAATTTATTATAATTTTACACGCATTTACAATAGGTTGTAAAAGGCCTAAAACGCAATAGTAGTATAGTAAATTATAATATGAATAATAAAAAAAAGAACTAAGTTCTTTTTTTATTTAACAATTCTTTCAACATCAACACAAATTTCTTTATCATTAATACTATATTTATAACTTAAATTATCTTTTTTAATTAGTTCAAGTGCTAATATTTCTTTCTTGATATAATCACCAAAACTAGCTAAAACTTCTTCGAAATAATCATTTGGTTCATAATATAATTTAATTCTGTTTTCAATATCAAAATCTTTTTCCTTTCGAAGATTTTGAATCTTAGAAACAACTTCACGAGCAAAGCCTTCTTTAATTAAATCATCTGTTAATGTTGTATCAATGATAATAAAATTATTATTTTCCATAGCAACAGCCATACCATCCTTAGAAGAGATTTTTACATCTACTAAATCTTCCGTAACAGGAGTGTTTTCAAAAGACAAATTACTATTTTCAATATTCTTTATTTCATCTTCACTTAAATTGTTTAGATAATTAATAAAATCTTTCATTTTACTACCAAATACTTTACCAGCTTCTTTAAAGTTTGGTTTAATAACAAAATTCATATATTTAGACAAATCATTTTCGAAGACAATTTCTTTTACATTTAATTCTTCTTTAATTAAATCATCTAATCCTTTTAGAATCTTTTTATTTTTACCATCTAAGATTATTTCACTAATTGGTTGTCTTACTTTTATATTTTCATTTTCACGAGCATTTCTTCCTAATGAAATTAAATCTCTTACTAAATCCATTCTAGTTTCTATTTCTTCATTTATTAATTTTTCATCATATTTAGGGAAGTCTGCTAGGTGAACTGATTTTTCTCCAGTAAGGTTTTGATAGATTTCTTCAGATATAAATGGTGTTATTGGTGCCACCAACTTAGATAATCCTACCAATACTTCATATGTCGTATAGTAAACACATTTTTTAGAATTATCAAATTCACTGCCCCAGAATCTTTTTCTATTTCTTCTTATATACCAATTTGATAGATCTTCAGAAACAAATAAAGTAATATCTCTAACTACCTTATGTAAATCATATTCTTCAAAATAACCTGTAACATTTTTTACTAATTTATTATATTTAGATAATAACCCTTTATCAGTTTCTTCAAGATCAGAATATTTAACTTCATATTCTCTTGGATCTATTTTATCAATATTAGCATAAAGTTCAAAGAAAGAATATGTATTTTTAAGAGGATTAAAGAATTTTGAATGAACTTCTTTTAAACCATTTATATCGAATTTTAATGGAGTCCATACTGGTGATGTATAAGGAAGATAAAATCTTACAGTATCAGCACCATACTTTTCCATAGTAGTGAATGGTTCTACTATATTACCTCTCGATTTACTCATTTTTTTGCCTTCAGCGTCTAAAAGCAAATCATTTACTAATACATTCTTGTAAGGAGATACTCCCTTAACAAAAACAGAAATTATTAGCAATGTATAAAACCATCCTCTAGTTTGGTCAACAGCTTCTGAAATAAAGTTAGCAGGAAAATTCTTCTCATACAATTCTTTATTTTCAAACGGATAGTGAAGCTGGGCGAAAGGCATGGAGCCAGATTC
>CAZKTT010000078.1:0-274 GCA_964555755.1 uncultured Mycoplasma sp. | reverse complement strand
TGTGCATATGGCATTGATCCTGAATCAAACCAACAATCAATTACATCTGAAACTCTATTCATTATTTTCCCACAATCAGGACATTTTATATGTACATCATCAACATATGGGCGGTGTAAATCAATTGATTCATCTATTTTTTCTTCTGCTTTTTCTACTAGTTCTTTTCTTGAACCAATCATTTCCATATGACCACATTCACATCTCCAAAGAGGCAGTGGTGTTCCCCAATACCTATTACTAGATATTGCCCAATCATGCATGTTTTCTAGCC
>CAZKTT010000077.1:0-3729 GCA_964555755.1 uncultured Mycoplasma sp. | reverse complement strand
CAGGTTGCCATGCCGACAACGATGCGGATGTCTCCGCTGCCTTCCCGCAGCGCTATTATTAAGTTCTACATTTTCTGTATCATCTTTACCAATAGGAACACTTTCATCTATTATGTTTGGAATAGTCATCATTATACCTTTAATTTGTTCGTTTATTTTTTCTTCTTCATCTTCTATTTCTTTTACTCTATCATTAATCTTTGTTACTTCTTCTTTAATCTTATTAGCTTCTTCGATTTTTTTATCTCTCATAAGTGATCCAATTTGTTCACTTTTATCTTTTCTTTCTTTACGCAGATTATCCCCTTCAAGTTTTAGTTTTCTAGTTTGCTCATCTAAATCATACACCTTGTCTACTAGTTCAAGTTTTTCTTCTTGAAACTTTTTCTTAATATTTTCCTTTACTAAATCTTTGTTTTCTCTTATTAATTTGATATCTATCATTTTATCCTCCTTAAAAATAAAAAGAATGGTAAGGAGTCATAAGACGGTACCATCCTTTGTTTTGCTTTTTGTATAACGGTTATCCCGGGAATGATTAGTTCCTCTTCAGAGTAGATTCATAAAACATTTATATTAGTTCACACCAACCACTAACTCTCTTCTAATAAATCATTTTATTACTAGTCTCTTTCACTGATTTAAATATACATTAATAGTTTAACAAATTATTTATTAGTTGTCTATACTTTATTTCATCGTAAGTTTTCTTATTTTGTGATATTTTTCACCATATCTCATTATAGCTCCTGCTCTATCATTAATATAATCAATTTCTTTTTTTAAATACTTCTCAAATTTATATGTTTCTCTATCACTTGGATTATTAAAATAAAACATATCTTCACACTCATTTACTAGAATGTCTGCTGATCTTCTAAGCGGTGATGTACTGTGACAATAATATGGTAAATTTAGACTTTCATGGCTTTTTTTATCCATGGAATAGAAAGCTGAAATATTAGCTTTTTCAGCAATATCTAATACTTTTAAATACTTTTGTTTATTATCGTCTGACAATTCATTTAAATTCAATTTTTTAGTATTTATCAATCTACTATCAGCGTGATGTCTATAAATAAAAGGATAGTTTTTTCTAGCAAAGTATTCTGCTAATTTATTGTTATTGAAAATCATATATGTTTCAATTAAATTCTCTGAAAATGTTGTTGTACAGTCAAGAACATTTTCATCTAAATGATGTTTTAATAGTATTTCTCTTAGTTCTAATAAATTTTCTATTAGTTCATAATCATTTTTATTATCACAATTATTTATTAAATAATTTACTTCATCATATGTGTAATTTTTACTTATTCTGCTGATCTTTTTTGTAATATTAAAATCTTCTATTTCACCATCACTATTTATTAAATAAGAATATTCACGTATAGGAACACATTTGTTCTCATCCAAAGACAAATACTCTTCAACTATTTCTCTAGGAAACATTCCTATCGTTTGATCTTCTAAATAGTATGTTTCTACTCTTTTCTTAGCTTCTTCCATGAGAAGGTCTTCTCTTAAGAACAAGAAATTGGGATCAGATATTAAGATTTTTAATCTATATAGATCATTTTTTAGTTTTGTTATTGATAAACCATCATCTCTATCATAAGTAGAAATATCATCTATAGTGATTATTTTATCATCGTTGTTCGAGTTTGCATTACTTAACTTTTCAATTCCTCTAGTGTAACCTTCTCCTAATTGCTCCTCAGTGAACACAAAACTTACATCATGCAGTTTATTTAATTCTTCTAGATTCTCTTCAAAATCAGGGTTTTGTAATTTATTGCAAATATGATTGTACCAAGACTCATATTTCCAATTGTTTTCACGTTCTTTTTTAAAAGATTTCTTTAAATGTATATGATTTATAATCCTTTCTAATTCAGAATAGTCTTTAGTTATTTTTGTTTGTTTTAACATTTTTTCTAATATTAAATCATAGTAAAACAAATCCTTACTCTTATTATTTGAAATATAGTTATCTATTTCTGATAAATAATGATTAACTATTTCAGTTATAATATTTTCAGAATTAATACTATATGCATTTATTAAATAAGCATTATTATTAATAAAGTGCGAAGAAATATTACTATCTTTTAATTCAAATAAGACGTATTCTACTATATTATAATTTGCTAATACTTCAGATGATTTTAAATTATAAAGTATATTAACTTCAATGTTTTCTAATCTATTAGCTATATCTTTTAAAACTATAATTTTTTTATTCTTTAATCTTTCTGTTTTATTTACCTTTTTAATATTTTCTACTACTTTTTCTCTTATATTTGCCAATCTATCACATGTGTCAATTAGGTCTGCATCTTCTTTTAACGCTATTTCTTCTAAAAAGCCTAATACTCTATAAGCCATATATCTATAACTAACGTTAAAATTTGATAATAATTTATCTAGATATCTTAATAATTCTATAAATAATTCTTGTTCATTTTCAATACCCATTGCTTTTTTTAGATCTGTTAATTTTTCAATTTTTTTTATTCTTTTTATATTCCTTGGATGACTCTTTCTTGACATTTATCTTCTGTTCTTTCCTATTATTTCTATATCTTCTGATAAACACTTTATTCGTTCTGTGATTCTTCTGGCTTTGACTTTGTCCTCCGTTTTAGATGTTAATGATAAGTGACTTTCTAATTCATTCAGGGTTAAATTAGATGTAAAAAATGTAGATAATTTTTCATTCATTCGATATTGTAAAAGTGTTCCTAGTATTTCATCTCGACCCCAAGCAGTTACATTTTCTGCTCCGATATCGTCAATCAAAAGAAGTGGAACTCTTTTTATGTATTCATATTTATCTGCAAAACTGGTATCTTCTTTATTTTGAAAAGAAGCTTTTAAATCTCTTAAAAATTCTGGATAGTATATAATTGAACTTTTAATTCCTTTTTTTGCTAGTTCATTAAAAAGTGCTGCAATCAGGTATGTTTTTCCACAACCAAAATTACCATGTAAATATATTCCTTTATTAATTTCAGGGTAGTTTTTACAAAAGTTATCAATATATTTGATGGCTTCTAATCTAGCTTTATCATCAGTATATATATCTTTCATTTTAGCTTCTTTTAATACTGGTGGCATTTTATATAAATCGAGATTCTTTTTATAAGAATTCTTTTTTAAATCAGCATCTTTATACTTACATGCTTTATATGTAAAAGAAATATCTTCACCATCTTTAACAGGAATCTTTCTATAACCACAAAGCTCATTTTTACATTCACTTAGTCCTTTGCAATTAGTACAATTTATTATTTCTTCTTTGGAATCATTTAAAGCAGATGTATGCTTGTATAGTTTTGATTTATCTACTTTTAATGATTCTACTAGTTTTGAAAAAACGTCGTCCTTTAAAGATTTATCAAATATTTCTTTTAAGTTTTCTTTCTCTTTGAACATAAATTTTGTATTTTTCATTATTACCACCCTAAGAATAGTATATCATTTTTCAACGATTAATAAAAGAAAAAAAGATAGATTTCTCTATCTTTAAAATTCACAATTGCCTGGTGTTCTTGGAAAAGGAATTACATCTCTAATATTTTCTACTCCTGTTAAATAGATAAGTAACCTTTCAAATCCCATTCCAAAACCTGAATGTACACAAGTACCATATTTTCTTAAATTTAAGTACCATTCCATACCTTCTTCTGGGATATTTAATTCTTTCATTCTATTTAACAATTTATC
>CAZKTT010000076.1:0-3754 GCA_964555755.1 uncultured Mycoplasma sp. | reverse complement strand
CACTAGTAAATATAGCTAATTAAAAGAAAAATAAAGAAAGAGAAAGAAAATAAAAAAAAGAAGATTGTTATAGTCTTTTTTTAATGATGGAGAATTTTAATTAATTTAATAAATAAATTGAAAAATTTAGTATTGCTGCGAAAACAAGCCAAAGTAAATAAGGTATTTGAAGATAGGCAGCAGTTTTATTAATCTTATAGAATTTTATAATCATAATTATAACTAAGCCTATTAAAAGAATAATCCAAATAAATGAGAATAAATACCATTTTAAATTGAAGAAGAAAAATGTCCAAAGCATATTTACTAAAAGTTGCAATATATAAACTATTAAAGCACAGTTTTTATGTTTATTATTAGAGATTGAAATCAGATAAGAAGATATTCCCATAAGCAGATATAAAATTGTCCAAACAATAGGAAATAATATTCCAGGAGGAGAAAAACTAGGTTTATCAATAAGATTAAATCCCATACTAGAATTTCCTAATAAACTACCAATGAAGCCTATAACAATGGGTATAAATAAAAAAATAATAAATTTTTTAAGATTAAACATATAAACACCTCTTTAAAATATATGAAATTAAATAAAAAAATAATAAGATTTTATAGATTAAAACTAAATTTTGTGATATATTATATTTAGAAATAAGAGAAAAGGAGTGTAGTGTATGAGTGATTATGATATTTCAAATTTTGATTATAATCAAATTACTGGAATGCCATCTGGAGCAGAAGCAGGAATTCTTGGAGCGCTTTTTGCATTTTTAGGAATTATTATGTTAATTGGCTTAGCAGTAGCAGTTATAATTATTATTGCTCAATGGAAAATGTTCAAGAAAGGAGATCAACCAGGATGGGCTGCTATTATCCCAATTTATAATACATATATTCAATGCAAATTGGTTGGAGTAAATCCATGGTGGGTTTTAATCGTTTTCTGTGCAGGAATTTTAAGTGTTATTCCAGTTATCGGAGGACTTCTTTCACTAGCAGTATCTATTTACTTTATGATATTGCTTGCTGTTAGTACTGCTCGTGCTTTTGGAAAAGAAGATGCTTTTGCTATTGGTCTTATCTTGTTACCTATAGTATTTTATCCAATTATAGGTTTCGGAAACGCTGAATACAAAGGCGACAAAAATCCAATGAACGATTTTGTATTTAAAAAAGCTCAAGAAGTTTACGATAATAAGACAACACCTGCTGAAAAATATTGTTCTAGTTGTGGTGCAGGTATGGCTAAAAATGCTAAGTTCTGTCCTAAGTGTGGAAAAGACACAACTGCAACAAAAGCAGAAGAGCCAAAAAAAGAAACAAAAACAACACCAAAAAAAGACTAGTAATATAGTCTTTTTTAATATAATTAAATAGGGAGGAGATAATATGAAAACATTAGTTAGTTATTTTTCTGCTAGTGGTGTTACAAAAAAACAAGCAGAAAAGGTTGCTAGAATACTAGAAGGGGATTTGTTTGAAATAGAACCAGTACAAAAGTATACAGCTGAAGATTTAGATTGGAGAAATGAAAATAGTAGGTCAAGTATTGAAATGAGTGATGAAAATTCAAGACCACAAATATTAAACAAGGTAAACAATATTGATGACTATGAAACTGTTTTAATAGGTTTCCCAGTATGGTGGTATAAAGCTCCAACTATAATTAATACTTTTATTGAAGAAAATGATTTAACTAATAAAGATATTTTTATATTTGTTACAAGTGGAAGTTCAGGTTTTGAAGAAAGTTTTAACACTTTACACAAGATGTATCCAAATCTAAATTTCCTAAGTGGCATAAGGCTTTCCGGCGATGAGTCAGATGAAAAAATACTAGAGTTTACAAAAAAGTAAAAAAAAATAAAAAATTTTGTAAAAAAGTGTTGACAAGATATTGTATTAATGATACTATTTAATTGTCTAATAGTTAAACATAGCTTTTGATTTATTTATCATTGTTTATCTCTGATAAGCTTGGTATTTAAATTTTGAGCAAGTCAGGTAGTTTACTGGATTAATTATTTATCTTTTGTATTTATTTTTGATATTTATCTTTGATATTTATCTTTTATAAATATTTTGATTTTTAATTATGAAGGTGTTGGTTATTTTTATAATAACCTTTGTATAAGTTTTATTAAGCAATTAATATTATTTATACTTTATATTTTAAATATACTTTTATTTGTATTTTGCTTTTATTAGTAATTTACTTATATTTGTCTATTTAAAATGCTCACTACTTGATTCTGATGTTTGTCTTACGCCTATTAGATTTGTGATCATAAGAGCGCTGTAAGAAATTTCTTAAAGGCTTTTGATAGGGTTTTTTTGAAATATTTAGCTCAGAAAAAAGTAGGTTGATCTATCAAACTCCTACTCTTTTTTTTGTAAAAATTTTTAACCATGTTATAATATTTTTGTTTTCGGGAGTGTTTTTTTTGAATGAAAATAGCATTACATCAATTATTCGATTGTAATTTGGTTAATATTTATAAATGAGGTGAAATTATGAAGCAGGAAATAATTGACAAAATCAAACAAGCAGTAGTTGAAATAGGCAGTATAATGATAAATGCTAACCATGATGCGCTTGATATTGAAAATAAATCAGGAAATAATAATATTGTTACTAAATATGATTTATTAATTCAAGAAAAATTAAAAAAGAAAATATTAGAATTAATTCCAAACGCTAGTTTTATAGGCGAAGAGAATGATTTTTTGGATAACGTAAATAGTGAATATAAGTTTATTGTTGATCCAATTGATGGTACAACTAATTTTTCTAGAGATATTAAGATGAGTGCTATTTCAGTTGCTATATTAAAAAATGAAATTCCAGTTGTAGGAATATGTTACAATCCTTTTTTAAATGAATTATATGAAGCGCAAAAAGGTAAAGGGGCATACTTGAATGGACAAGCAATTCATGTATCAAATAAACAATTGAAAGATGGAATAGTATTAAGTGGTAGTGCACCTTATTATGACGAATTAAGAAAAGAATCTTTAGAAGTTCAGAGAAAGTTTGCTTCTATCGCTAGTGATTATAGAAGATTTGGTAGTGCTGTGATTGAAATATGTGATATAGCTAGTGGTAAAGCTGAAGTATATTTTGAGTTGAAACTTATGCCTTGGGATTATGCTGCTGCAAGCTTAATTTTAGAAGAAGCGGGTGGAATAATAAGCACAATTAATGGCGAAAAGATTCAATATTTGAAACCAACGTCAATTATTGCTAGTAATGGATTAGAAGACTATTTAGAATATCTAAAATAAGTTGATTTTAGAACTTATGCATATAAAAAAATAAATATTATGTATAATACTGTATTTGATTTAGTTAGTTAGTGTTGTTTATGGTACATCTTATTAAATGGTGGGGATTTTTATGAATAACGATAGATTAAACCATAGTTTAGCTGTTGCTAATAAAATGGTTGAAATAGGGAAAAGTATGGGTTTATCTGAGGTGCAATTAAAAGAACTTTTTATTCTCGGATATAATCATGATATTGGTTATCAGTTTGGTAATAATGAAAATCATAATATAATTGGTGGAGAAATATTAAAACAATCCAATTATAAATATTGGAGAGAGGTTTATTATCATGGAATGTCAAATGCTAAATATAAATCAAACTATTTAGACATATTAAACTATGCAGATATGTCTATTGATAAATCTGGTCATGATGTAGGTTTTGATAAAAGACTAAGTGATATAAAAAATAGATATGGCGAAGAT
>CAZKTT010000075.1:0-3797 GCA_964555755.1 uncultured Mycoplasma sp. | reverse complement strand
AATACTTTATTAGTCATTTCTTCAATACTTTGATTAGTGATAGGAATATTATGTATAGGGCAATAAGGTACTCCTACCTTAGAAAACAATAATCTTAAGTGATCATAAAGTTCAGTAACGGTTCCTACAGTAGATCTAGGGTTTTTATTAGTAGTTTTTTGATCAATTGATATCGCAGGAGATAAACCTTCGATTGAATCTACATTAGGTTTTTCAGCTCCACCTAGAAATTGGCGTGCATATGCTGAGAGACTTTCTAAATATCTTCTTTCTCCTTCTTTATAAATAGTATCAAATGCTAAACTGGATTTCCCACTTCCTGATACTCCAGTCATCACTATAAACTTATTCTTAGGAAGTTCTAAAGAAATATCTTTTAAATTATTCTCTTTTGCTCCTTTTATTACTATTTTATCCATATTACCACTTCCATTACTGATTTATCACAGGCTTTATTATAGCATATCTATTATTTTTTTTAAACCTTTATTAAAAAAGAAAAAGAGCTATGCTCTTATTTATTCTTTACTAGCCTTTTTGGTTTATTTACTGTTTTTGATTTTTCTAATTTTTCTATTTCATTATAAATATTAAATGCTGTAACTCCTCCAGCTATGCCTGCAGTGGTTAGAGTTACACCTGCTGTCATTACTTCAGGATTATCGTCTTGTGCAGCAAGTGCCATCATGCATATTCCTGACGCTGAAACTATAACTCCTTTGTTTAGTACATTTTTTTCATAAATTTTTAGATTAAAAATTTTATTGTTAATTTCTTCATTATTCATAAATTACACCTCTTTTTAATATTTATCACTAATATTATTATCTGTATCAAAGTTTACATTTAAATACTTTCGGCTAGATAGAAAATCACACATATGAACAAAGAATTCATATTTATTACTTGGTTTAGGTAAAGTTACATTACTGTAATTGCTTGTATTCCATTCTCCCATATGAGCTGCGATTGATTGATATATTATATTTATGTCATTATCATCAAAAGTAGTCTTATCTTTATTGTTTTTTATAAAATCTGCTGCTAAAATAGGATGATCAAATCTTGTATATTTTTCTTCAGGATTTCCTAATTTATGGCTATCATGAAATAAAATAGCAACAATTAGTAAATCTTTTTCTCTATCTGTGAACTCATTATTAGTATAACTTAATGATAGTATATCTTCTGCTATGGCTAATGCTACTTTTGTATGTCGTACTAGTCCTTGTTCCCCTTGAGAAAATAGTGGATGATATTTCCCAGTAGAGGAAGCTGGAATACTAAAGAAATAATCTGGTACTAGTTCTAATAATGTTTTAGCGCTTTTTTTAATGCTTTCATCTTTTATATAATTTAACTCATTTTTAAATATTTCGCTTTTATTCATTATTACACCTCTATTACATTTTATCATATTTTTTATCTGTTTAAAAGTAATTAAAAAACACTTAAGAATTAAGTGTTTTGTATTTTATCTAATAATTTTTTTACCTTATCATTATACATAAATCTATAATGACCTGTTAATTTCATATCAGTTTTTTCTAATCTATCTGCTTCTTTTTGTTTTTGTTTTTCATCTCTATTTTGAATTAAATATGGAATTCCTTTTACATTGTATTTATCTGATACCATAGCTATATGTTCAGAATTATTAAATGTTAAAATATCTCCTGGCATGAATTCACCTAGTTCATAGTAATCTGTAGTTAATTCTTCTGCATATCTTTGAAAGAATATTTCTTGATTTACTACTCTTCTAAAATCTATATTATCATCAATTAATCCAATTTTATAAGCTTTATTCTTTGTTATTTTTCTTATGTCAGTTGAAATCATTGATTTTAAATCATAGCCTGCTTCTTTAAAGGATCTCCATATAAGGTCTGTACAAACTCCTTCTCCTGCAGGGGGATATCCATTTTCGTAATATTTATCAACATATTTAGGGTTTGCTTCAACTTCTTTTCTTTCTCCATTTAGAATATCAGTTGTATCATCTATACCATTACCATTATAATCTTTTTCACTTGTGACTCTGATAAAACCAAAGTCTGAAACATTGTAATAGTCTTTTACTTGATCATCAGGAATTAAATCTTCACTACTTACAAGATAGTATTGTGCTGCTTCAAATATTAGGAAACCACCAAGTATAATTAAACAAAATATTCCAAGCTTTTTTAACCTTCTTTTTACCTTTCTTTTTATTTTTGCCATAATATCACCTATTTTGTTTTCAATTCGAACAAAATATCACGTAGTTGCATTGCTCTTTCAAAGTCTAATTCTTTAGCTGCCTGTTTCATTTCGTTTTCTATTTTGTCTATATCTATTATATCAGGTTTTTTGTTATTTTTCTTTGTTTCCTTAATTATTTCATCTTCATTTGATATTACTTTACTTATTTCTTTAATTATAGTTTGTGGAACTATATTATTTTTTTCATTATATTCTTCTTGAATTGCTCTTCTTCTTCTTGTTTCTTCAATAGCTGTTTTCATGCTATCTGTGATATTATCTGCGTACATAATAACATGTCCATTTTTATTTCTTGCACATCTGCCGATTGTTTGAATAAGACTTCTTTCACTTCTTAAAAATCCTTCTTTATCAGCATCTAGTATGGCTATTAAACTTACTTCTGGTATATCCAATCCTTCACGTAATAAGTTAATTCCTACAACACAATCATATTCGCCTAAGCGAAGTTTTCTAATTATTTTTAGTCTTTCTAAAGTAGTAATTTCTGAGTGTAGATATGCTACTTTTATATCTAAATCTTTTAAATATTTAGTAAGTTCTTCACTCATTCTGATAGTTAATGTTGTAATAAGTACTCTTTCATTTACTTTTGTTCTATTTCTTATTTCGTTTATTAGATCATCTATTTGACCCTTTGTCTTTCTTATTTCAATTGTTGGATCAAGAAGTCCTGTTGGTCTAATAATTTGATCAACCTTATTTTCTGCTAAAGCAAGTTCATAATCACCTGGTGTTGCTGAAACATAAATAACTTGATCTAATTTGTTTTCAAATTCTTCAAATTTTAACGGTCTATTATCTAAAGCACTTGGTAATCTAAAACCGTATTCCACCAATGTTGTTTTTCTAGCTCTATCGCCATTATACATAGCTCTTACTTGGGGAATTGTAACATGTGATTCATCAATTACTAGTAAAAAATCATCGCCAAAGAAATCTATTAGAGTAGTAGGAGTTTCTCCTTCTTCTCTACCCGCTAAGTGTCGTGAATAATTTTCTACACCACTGCAAAAACCTGTTTCTGATAACATTTCTATATCATATTTTGTTCGTTGTTCTAATCTTTCTGCTTCAAGTAATTTGTTTTGTTCTTTTAATTCTTTTAATCTATCTTGTAATTCATCTTTTATTTTTTCTATTGCTATTTTTAGTTTTTCTTCGCTAGTTACAAAGTGACTAGCAGGGAAAATAGTTACATTTCTTATTGATTTTTGAATTTTTAAAGTTAATGTAACTATTTCTGAAATTTTGTCTATTTCATCTCCAAAGAATTCTACTCTTATACCGTTTCTATGCTCAGAATTAGGTATTATTTCTAAAATATCTCCACGAGCTCTAAAAGTACCACGTTTGAAATCTAATTCATTTCTTTCATATAGCATATTAACTAATTGTTTTAGGACTGTATTTCTATCTATTTGTTCTCCTACAGTTAGAGTTATAGTGTTATTTTTATATTCCTCTACTTCTCCAATACCATAAATGCATGATACTGAAGAAACTACTATAACATCATCTCTTGATAGGAG
>CAZKTT010000074.1:0-3853 GCA_964555755.1 uncultured Mycoplasma sp. | reverse complement strand
AGGATGTAAAGTAATAGTGAATGAATCAGTGTGTCTGCTTGCTAAAATTGTCCCGTAGTTTCCTGATATTTGACAAGTTAAATTTGATGAACATTGGTATGTTACATTATAAGTTATATCAGATTTAGCATATTTTTTATTGTTTGCATAGCTGTTCATATTAAAGGTAATTGGATAATCATCTACTGCTGACCAGTTATCAATTTGATACCTCGACATCGGATTATCCAATTTATCACTATTAAAATAGAAATTTTTACTGGCTAAGTAAAAATCTCTAACTCCGACATATACATATCGACCTGCAGTAACTCCTATTAAAAAAAGGGGCAAAATTGCTAATATAAGAATTAGTTTTTTATATTTGGAGTTTTTATATAAATTGTAAATTTTATGAATATTAATTTTTGCCTTTTCTTTCATAAAATATTATTTTTTCTTTTCTTCTTTTAATTCTACAGCAATTTTTCTAATTAAGTATGCAAATAATACAAGTGTTGGTAGAAGAATTATTAGCAAATAACCTACTCTTGTTTCTAGTACTCTTAAAACACTTCCAACATGTGCATAAGCTTTTTCAGCATTGATTTTTCCAAGCACATAATCTTTTGAAACTGAAATATTAGTATCTAAATAGAATTGTTTATTATTACTACTTACTTCAGTTACTACTCCTTTGTCAATTGTAGTTTTTGATTCATAGTTGTTATAGAATAGTATAGCATCTCCAATTCCTATTTCTTTAGGATCTACTTTTGTTGTGATGACTAAATCACCGTTTTTATAACCGTAATCTTCCATGTGTTTATCTGCTAAAACAAATGATTTATTGCCAAATTCTGCTACTTCATAATCATTGTACGCTAATAGATTTGCAGTAACAAATAAAGCAATTAAAATAAATATTACAACCAAAACTCTGACTATTACTTTCTTCATATTATCACCTATTGTAATTATAACATAGTTTTTTTTTAAATACTATAATTATTTTTAAAAAATGCGAAAAAAAAAGGAAGTTTTATACTTCCTTTTTGTGATCCTATGGTCCTTGGTTACCACCTTGTTGTGATTGTTCATTTTCAGTTGTCATTTGAAGTCCATATGTAATGTTTCCCCCAGAAGCACTGTTTTCGCAGTCAACATCTTGTCCTTCAATCCACATATATACTCTTACTTTAGTAATACCAGCATTTAATGTAAATCCTGCAAAGTTAGTATTAAATCCTGCAACTGTACTATAGTCAACAGTAACAGCTCCGAAATAAGTACTATATGAAGTAGCATGTGTAGTATTTCCTGCTACTTTTTCAGGAATTGCAGCAGCTTCAGCAATTGGAGCTTTAACTCCAGAATATGCTAACAAGCTTCCACCTGTTTGAGTAGTTGTAATACCATAAGTATCATATGCGTGGTTAACAGCTGCAGCAGTATGAACATCATAGTTTGGTTCATAAATGTATTTAACTGCACTTGTTCCAGCATTTAAAGCTTGAATAGTAGCAAGTGAAGATCCTGAAGCAGTATTACCTAAAATTACGAATGCCATACGTGTAGCATTTTTAATTCCTGTGTCATTAGCATCACTAGCAACAACTCTTGTATTTGGTGTGAAATAAATTGGTGTAGTCTCATTTACTTTTAAGAAAATGTCGAATGCTATAAATGCTCCATTAGTAGCCCCAGCAACTTCATTTGATTTTGTTGCAGTTATAATATAATTACCAGTAGTAGAATCAGATATTACTTCTCCTAAATACATTTCCATTTTACCACTTGAATCAATATTACCTATAGTAGAAACTGGTGCTAGACTATTAGCAGAACTTGGTATTTGATTAACTGCAGCTGAATATGTTGTAGTAGCTCCTAAAAGGTCAGCTGTTTGTACTATTGATTTCCAGTTAGTTCCATCAACTGAAATTTGGATACCATTTTGTGCTGCAACATTTACTTGAATATCGTTTACTGATACTGTTTTGTTTGCAGTAAACCATGCGTATGTCGCTGTACCAAGCATTACTCCTGTAATTAGCAATAATAGGAGTAATAAAAATAGTCTTTTTCTTCTTTTGTTAGATCTATTATTATTATTTTCTATTAAATTTTCTTCTCTTTCATTCATAATATTTTCTCCTTACTATTTTACTTACATATCAAGTATATCACGACAATATCAATCAATGCAATAAAAATTATTTTTTTTTGTCAAATTCTGCTACTTTTTTGTAAAATTTTAACGTTTTTTTATTGATTACTGATCACTTGTTTAGAATCCACAGTTATTTCTATTGAATCTATTATATCTTGATACATTTCATTTATATAATTACTTGGAAAATAAACTACTAGTTGATATTCATTCGTTTCATTATAAGCGTGACTAAAATACTCAGTATCAGTTGTAAACTTATTGAAATAAGTACCATCATCGTCTTGAATTACTTGTTCATCTGTTATTATGTTTTGAGCATTTTGATCTGTGTATTCACTATTTAAATAAAGTTCATATGTAAGTGGTAAATTTGTAGTTGTTCTTATCGACAAATCATATTGTAAGTTGGTTTCAGTCCTGCTAGTTCCATTATTATTTGAAACAGTGAATTTATGAGTGTATGGAGCATTTCTAGGTGCTATTTCTTCTAATAAAATGTTAGTTGTTCTATAATCTGTTTGCAATAAATAAAATGCAATTTCTGGTTCTGCAGTTGAATCAGTTTCTGTTTTGTATTTTGAATATGTCGTTGGTGTCAAAAAGATCACTATAACTATAATTAAAGCTAAAAAAGAAATAGTAATTATAGGTTTGAACCTATCAAAATTAATATGTGTTATGAAGTCTTTAAAACTTGGAATTATTACTTTTTTAAAATACCTTTTCATGATTTGTTATCCTTTTTTAAAATATAAGAATTTGTTATATCGTATCCTGATACATTTTGTTCATAATTTGGTATTATGTCTTCTTTTATTTTATATTCTATTTCTTTTCCTTTTTCATACTTATAAAGATTTATAAAAGTATATTTCCATTTATTATTTTTTGTTACTTTTTTAGTTTCTAAAACTTCATCATTTTTTATTAGTTTTATCGTTATAGAATCTGGTCTGTTTTTTTCATCATTATCTAACCATTTTATTTCCCCTGCTACATTTATTTTTTTAGGATCATGAGTGTTAGTTATATTATGATCAGAAATTTCTTTTCGATATCCTGAAACCATAACTTCATCTACCATATATTTTATCTCATTGTTTCCTTCAGATTGTTTTATGTTTTTAAAACTATATTTCCAATTATCTTCTTTTTTTATTTCTTTACTTTCAACAACTTCATCATTTTTAATAAGTTTAACTGTAACTTTTTCAGGTCTAATTCCATCTTGATCATCATTATCAATCCATTTTATTTCTCCTGTTATATCTGTATTTGTTGTTGAAATTTCATTTTCTTTTTTATTTATGTTTTCTTCTTTTTCTTTTTTAGGTTGTTCCTTATTAACACTTGCATTTGTATTATTTAGTGTTTTATATTTAGATAATACACTTTGTAGTTTTAAACTTAACATTTCTAATATTTTATCAATGCCTTTTTTATTGACATTAGCTTTCTTCTTTGGTTTATTCTTGTCCTCGTAAGATACTCCAAGTCCAAACAATAGTACTGCAAAGAATATTACTACTATTACTACTGGAGATAATATAATCTTTTTCCATACCCCAAATTTAGGTACTACATGCACAACTTTTCCTATAACAGTTTTTCTAGGTATGGTTTTATCTTCAAAATTATTTGAATCACCTTTAGTGATTATTTTATTTTTTTGAACTTCTACAACTCTGTGTGTTATGA
>CAZKTT010000073.1:0-3949 GCA_964555755.1 uncultured Mycoplasma sp. | reverse complement strand
AATGTAACTGTTGATGATACTGGAATAGCAGATGCAGTAGCTAAAGTATATGATGCCGTTGTAGTAGTAGAAAACTATGCTGGAGACAAACTATATGGTAGTGGTTCAGGATTTGTTTATAAAACTGATTCTAAATATGGTTATATCTTAACTAATAGTCATGTAATTAATAATGCAACATCTATTAAAGCAATATTTACTACTAAAGAAAGTGTAAAAGTTGACGTAGTAGGAGTAGATGAGTTTTCTGACATAGCAGTACTAAAAGTTCCAAAAAAATACGTAATTCAAATTGCTATTGCAGGAGATAATAGCAAAATGCGAGTAGGAGATACAACCTTTGCAGTCGGAGCTCCACTTGATTCAAGCACTTATTCTTGGTCAGTAACTAGAGGTATCCTATCAGGGAAAGATCGTATGGTAAGTAGTGAAACTAATTATATGAATGTTTTACAAACTGATACTCCAATCAACTCAGGTAACAGTGGTGGCCCTTTATGTAATGCAAATGGAGAAGTAATAGGAATAACTAATATGAAACTTGCTTCTGATCAAATCGAAGGTATGGGATTTGCAATACCAATTGAAACTGCTACTAAATATGCAGATCAATTTATAAGTGGAAAACAAGTAAAAAGACCTTACATAGGAGTTTCAATTTATGATAGTTCATCATTCTTCGAAGGAAAAATAAATGTAATAATTGATACAGTAGAACAAGGTTCTGCTGCTGAAAAAGCAGGTTTAAAATCTGGTGACATAATATTAAAAGTAAATAACACTGAAATAACAAGCTCTTCACATTTTAAATATCAATTATATAGCCATAACATCGGAGACAAAGTAAAAATAACAGTATCTAGAGATGGCAAAGAACAAACATTTACTGTAACACTTGGTACTAATAACAAAGAATTATAAAAATAAAAGCACTTTTAGTGCTTTTTCTTCTATTTTCAGAATAAAAATGATATAATATAAAAGGTGATTGTTATGAGCAAATTAATGCCAAAAATGTACCAAAAAGATATTTTTAGTATCGATTACAAAAAACTAAAAGAAAAATACCATATTAAAGTATTAATATTTGATTTTGATAATACTATAATTGAACATAAGAATAATTTACTAAACAAAAAAACAAAAAAGTTTATCAAAGACCTACAAAAAGATTTTTTAATCTATGTAGTATCAAATAGCTTTAATAAGAAAAAACTAAATAATATTTGTAATGAATTAGAATTACCATATATTGGTGCTAGTATGAAACCATTTTCAATTGGATACAGAAAAATAAAACTAAAATCAGTAAAACCAAATGAAATAGCTACAATAGGAGATCAACTAATAACAGATGTTTTAGGATCCAACAGAAGAGGGTACTTTTCAATATTAATTGATCCAATTCGTGAAGATAATGAAATAATATTTACTAAAATAAATCGAAAAATTGAAATGATGTTTTTGAAAAGACTAACAGTAAAAAGAGGTGGTTATTTTGATTAAGTATTGTAAAGGTTGTGGGGTAAAACTACAAGATACTAATACATTACTTGAAGGTTATACTAATGATTTAAGTAAAGACCTATGTAAAAGATGCTTTAGATTAAAACACTACGGAGAATATGAGATAGTAACTAAATCTAACGAAGAATATGAACAAATAATAAAGAATATTGGTAGTACTAAATCACTAGTTTTATATGTTGTAGATTTATTGTCTATACCAAATGATATAGAAAAAATAAAAGAATATCTAACAAATAATAAAGTTATTTTAGTACTTAATAAAAAAGATATGTTACCGCTTTCGGTAACAGATCAAAAAATATTAAACTATTTTGAAGATACACAATGTTTTGTAGATAAAATAGTAATAAGTGCTAATAAAAATCACAATATAGATAATTTAATGAAACTAATAAAGAAACATAGAGTATTTAAAAATGTTTATATTGTAGGAAACACTAATGCTGGTAAAAGCACTCTTATTAATAAAATAATAGAAAACTATGGCATAGATAAATCATTAATAACTATATCAAATATGCCTTCAACTACTTTAGATGAAATAAAAATACCATTTAAAGATTATTTTTTAATTGATACTCCAGGTCTAGTAGATTTTCATAGTATTGTGAATCATATATCTAATAATAATATAAAGAAATTATCATCAAAGAAAGAAATTAAACCAAGAACTTATCAAATAAAAAAAGGTCAAGCTTTACTAGTTGAAGATTTTTTGAGAGTAGATTATGTCGAAGGGGAGAGAAATAGTTTTACAGTATTTGCTTCAAACAGTTTAAGGGTAAAAAGAATAAATGGCAAAAGACATGACTATTTAAAAGATCTTGCTCAAAAAGAAATAGATATAAAGTATCATGAAGATATAGTAATAAATGGTTTCGGATTTATTAAAACAATAATCGAAGGTAAAGTATATGTTTACGTCGATAAGGATGTTGAAGTATTTACAAGAAGATCAATAATATAAAAAAGAGGAAAAACATTTCCTCTTTTTTATTTAAATATTATTTTTTACTAGAGTTTTTTTCAATAGCTCTTAATACTTCAATTGGAAGAGCAAACACAATAGTATTTGATTGATCTGATGATATATCATTAATAGTAGATAAAGTTCTTAAATGAAGAGCACCAGTTGCTTTAGACATTGTTTCAGCAGCAGTAGCTAAGTTTTTAGAAGCTTCAACTTCACCAACTGATTTAGTAATAACAGCTTGTTTTTCTCTTTCTGCTTCAGCAATTTTAGCGATAACTCTTTTCATTTCTTCTGGAAGAGATACATCTTTTAGTTCAACGTTTTCAACTTTAATTCCCCATGGATCAGTGGCTTTATCAATAATACTACATATTTCTTCAGATAACTTGTCTCTTTCACTTAATAATTCATCCAAAGATACAGAACCTACAACATTTCTCATGGTAGTTTGAGCAAGTTGTGATACAGCGTAGAAGAAGTTTTCCACTTCTAGAACACTTTTCGAAGCATCAAACACCTTGTAATAAATAACAGCATTGATTTTTACTGATACATTGTCTTTTGTAATCGCTTCTTGTTCAGGAACATCAACAGCCTTTGTTCTAATATCAACTTTCTTATAAGATTGAAAAATAGGGATTACAATTCTCCATCCGGGTTGCATTATCTTAGTAAATTTTCCTAAACAGAATTTGATTCCTCTTTCGTATTGATTGATTTGCTTGATTGAACTAAGTATTATTAGTGCTATTATTATTAAAATTACAATTAAAAATGAATTCATATTTTATTCCTCCTTTGTTTAATTATATCATGTTTTTTTATACTTGATGTTAAAAATGTGATAAAATATTTATAAGGAGGTAATGACATGTATACACCACTTTATATAAAAACTGATTACAGCTTATTATCTAGTTTAATTAAAATAGATGATTTAATAAAGTATTTAAAAAAGTATAATATTACCTCATGTGCTATATGTGATGATAACCTATATGGAACAATGGAATTTGTCACAAAATTAAAAAAAGAAAACATTAAACCAGTTATTGGATTAGATTTAAATAACATACTTTTGTATGCTAAAACCAAACAAGGATACTATAACTTAGTAAAAATAGAAACGTTAAAAAACAAAGAATTATTAAACATGGATTATTTAAAAAAGTATAATAGTGATTTAATATGTATTTGTTTAAATGAGGAAAGTTTTAGTGAATATAAAAAAATTTATCATGATATTTATCTAGGAATTAGTTCACTTAAAGAAGAAAAAGAATATCATGATTATAACACTGTTTATGTAAACAAAACCTTATATTTGGAAAAAGTCTTATATAAGTATTTACCATATGTTTTTTTGATACGTGATGGATAAACAATAAGTGATGGTATTGACTTTAATTATCAAGACAATTATTTATTTGATACTGAAGATGTAAT
>CAZKTT010000072.1:0-3995 GCA_964555755.1 uncultured Mycoplasma sp. | reverse complement strand
AAAAGAGAGATGAAAGATCAAGCCTTAGATACAATGGAATTGGAACGTGAAAGAGGAATAACTATTAAATTAAATGCTGTTACTTTAAATTATAAATATAAGAATGAAGATTATTTATTTAATTTAATTGATACTCCGGGTCATGTTGATTTTACTTATGAAGTATCTAGATCTTTAGCGGCTTGTGAAGGTGCTATTTTAGTGATAGACGCTACTCAAGGAATTGAAGCTCAAACACTTGCTAATCTTTATTTAGCTTTAGATAACAACTTAGAAATTATACCTGTTATTAATAAAATTGATCTTCCAAACGCTGAACCAGAAAGGGTTATAAAAGAGATTGAAGAAACGTTAGGTTTTACTGAAGATGAAATAATATGTTGCTCTGCTAAAAAAGGACTTGGTATTAAAGAATTACTTGATGCGATAGTAGAAAAAATACCTGCTCCTAAAGCTATAGATAGTGATAAAGATTATTTAAGTGCTTTAATTTTTGATTCGTTTTTTGATCCATATAAAGGTGTTGTACTTTCTATAAGAATAAATAATGGTACTATAAAAGTTGGAGATAAAATTAAAATGATGAAGACTGGCGCAACTTATGAAGTAGTATCACTTGGTATTAATACACCAAAAGAAGTAGAGAGAAAATCTTTATCATCTGGAGAAGTTGGTTATTTAACAGCTTCGATTAAATCTATAAGTGATATAAAAGTTGGAGATACTATTACTTTAGTAAATAATCCTGCTCCAAAAGCTCTAGAAGGTTATAAGGAAATCAAATCTTTTGTTTATTCTGGATTATATCCTATAGATTCAAAAAAATATGAAGATTTAAAAGAAGCTTTAGAAAAATTAAAATTAAATGATGCTTCTCTTGAATATACTCCTGAGGTGTCAAAAGCATTAGGATTTGGATTTAGATGTGGTTTTTTAGGACTTTTACATATGGATATTACTAAAGAGAGAATTGAGCGAGAATTTAAGATAGATTTAATTGCTACAACACCCTCTGTTATTTATGACGTTATTAAAACAAATGGGGAAAAAATTTCAATTGATTCTCCATCTAAAATGCCTGATAAAGTGAATATTAAAGAAATAACTGAACCTTATATAAAAGCTAAAATTTTTGCTCCAGAGGCTTATATTGGGGCAATTATGGAATTGTGCCAAAATAAAAGAGGAAATTATTTGGGACTTGAATATATTGATAAAACGAGAGTAAATATAATTTATGAATTGCCTCTTTCAGAAATAGTGTATGACTTTTTTAATAAATTAAAGAGTGCCACTAAAGGATATGCTTCATTTGATTATGAGGTTATTGGTAATAAACCTAGTGATTTGGTAAAAATGGATATTTTATTGAATGGAGAAGTAGTAGATGCTTTAAGTGTAATTGTTCACAAAGATTTTGCTTATCAACGTGGTAAAACAATTACAGAGAATTTAAAAAAGATAATTCCAAGACAAATGTTTGAAGTTCCAGTACAAGCTGCAATCGGATCTAAAGTGATTGCTAGAGAGACAATAAAAGCTATGAGAAAAGATGTTCTTGCTAAATGTTATGGTGGAGATGTGTCTCGTAAAAGAAAACTGTTAGAAAAACAAAAGGAAGGTAAGAAAAAGATGAAAACAATAGGTAGTGTAGAATTGCCTAGTGATGCATTTTTATCTATTTTGAAGGTTGAAGATTAATGGAAGTAATTAAAGGTTTTAAAGCATTTAATAAGGGATTAATAAGTAATTATAATATTGATTTCAAAGAAAATACTTGGTTTCATACAATTGGTGAAGTGGTTTATCGAAAAAATGGTTTTCATTTTTGTGAGAATATGGAAGATACATTAAAGTATTATCCTGCTCTTCATAATGATATTGATATAGCACGTATATTAGGGGCTGGAACAATAGTTAAGCGTTCTGTTGAAGGATACAGCTATGATGATTTTGATATTTGTATTGCTTCAGATATAAAAATTTTAGATGTTATGACTCGTGAAGAAATAATTGAAGAAATGAATAGTCATCAATATAATATCGAGCGTATGAAAAGATTTATTTCTTTGTATAAACTTACTGATGAAGAGATTGAGTTTTTAAGACAAGGTTTTGAAGCTGAAATATTAAATAGATATGTTGAATATTATCAATATGGTGATAAAAATGCATTTGAAAGAAAAAGAAAATATTAGTAGCGTATATATCCATATTCCTTTTTGTAAGAATATTTGTAATTATTGTGATTTTTGTAAAGTTTATTACAATAAAGACTTGGTAGACAAATATTTAGAAGCTTTAGAAAAGGAAGTTTCTTTGTGTTACAATCAAGACTTTATTGAAACAATTTATGTTGGAGGAGGTACTCCTTCTTCATTAAATAAAAAGCAATTGGATAAATTATTTCTAGTGATAAATAAATTAAATATTGATAATTTAAAAGAATTTACTTTTGAATGTAATGTAAATGATATAACTGAGAATTTATTAGTTTATTTAAAAAGTAATGGTGTTAATAGATTGTCTGTTGGAATAGAATCTTTTAATACTAGGCTATTAAATGTACTTGGAAGAAATAATTCTAATGTTATTGAGAAAATAAAGTTATGTAAAAAATATTTTAAAAATATAAATATTGATTTAATTTATGGAATAAATGGACAATCTGTTGAAGAATTAAAATATGATTTAGATGAATTTCTTAAGTTAGATGTTTCTCATATTTCTATTTATTCACTTATTTTAGAAGATAATACTATTTTGAAAATAAACGATTATATTGAAATAAATGATGATGTTTCTAGAGAAATGTATGATACTATTTGTGAATTTTTAAAACAAAACAATTATACTCATTATGAGATAAGTAATTTTGCTAAAAAAGGGTATGAATCAAAACACAATCTAACTTATTGGCATAACAAAAAGTATTATGGATTTGGCGCAGGAGCTGCAGGATATGTTGGTAATATTCGATATGTAAATACTAAGAGTGTTTATAATTATATTAAGCATAACAGACGAAGTGAAGAGATAATTACTGATAGAATTGATATGGAGAATTTTATGATTTTAGGGCTTAGATTAGTTTCTGGAGTATCTAATACTGATTTTAAAAAAAGATATCAAAAAGAAGTAGCAGATGTTTTTGATATAAAAAAATTAGATCATGATGGAGATCGATATTTTATTGATGAAAATGATTTATATATATCTAATTATATTTTAGAAGATTTTATTGATATTGAGGAGTAATTATGAATAGAAATGATTTATACTTAAGAAGAAGAGATGATGAATATTTTTCTTATTCTTTGTTTGAAAAAATAAGAGAAACTGATCAATTTACTATTTGTAAAGAAATTGATAGTTTAACTGAAGAAGGAGAATTTAAAGCTATTGAAAATAGTGAATTTAAAGAAAAATATTATAAACTAAATGAATTATTAAATCGTAAAAACTTTGTTGGGGAAATTGGTTATTTTAAAGATATGTCGCAGATTGAAATATTTGTTTATGTTACTTTTAGAATTCTTTTTATGGATGAAGATAATATAATAATTGAAGATAGAATTACTAACAGAGTGTTTGTTCAAACTAATATCTATGATACTGAGTTTATAGCAGTTGATTCTAAAAATAAAACAAGAAAAAGAGATTAATTTTCTTGTTTTTTATTTATTCCTATCATAGATCCAATGCAGGAACTAATTATGATAATTAGATAATAAATTAAAGTATTTATTTTAAAAGAAAAACCAAATATTAATAGATTTAAGACAAGCATAATAATACTTAAAATAATACCAAATTTTAGTCCCTCTAAATATCCTTTTTTTATAGTTTTTCTACCAAGTGTGAATGCTCCGATGAATGCACTTATTCCTATTAATACAATGATTAGAGTTTTATAAGTGCTGATATTTAATAAATCAAAATATTTTAATATATTGATTAAAAAACTAAATATTATTATTAATCCTAATGCTATT
>CAZKTT010000071.1:0-4081 GCA_964555755.1 uncultured Mycoplasma sp. | reverse complement strand
TATTGTTTTCATGTCACCAGGAAAGTATTTATTTTGAAAATTATAAAAATCTTTATAATTTTGTGTATTACTATTTATTATTTCTATATCATTTTTAGTAGTTCCTATTATATCTTTAAAATTTTCAATTAATCTTTGTTCAAATTTCATTTCATTATTTATTGTTTTTTCATGTGTTTCTTTTGCTTTGTATATATAATCCATTAAGAATTTGTCATCTATATTTAATTTATTAATATCAAATGTTTTTTCATGTGTAAAATCTAATAAAAGCATTAGAAGACTTAAAGCACTTCCTTTTCTTATATTATTGTCAGTGTTATTAATTATATCTATTAATTTATTAGTATCTTTTATTATGGTATTTTTACTAAATGTTACAAGTTTTTCCATATTATCACCAGTTAATTATTTTACAAACATTCTAAAAAAAAGTCAATAAAAAATAGACATGTAAAGTCTATTCATATATGCCAACAGCATCACTAATAGGTAAAGTAAATAGGGAAGCTCCACCTTTAGTTTTAAGACCTGTTTCTTTTATAATAGCGTTCATAACATCATTTTTAATTTTGGAATCTGCTACAATCAAAACTACGTCTTTTTCTGGTTCTATACTAAAACCTAAGAATTGTTTTTTAGAGTTATCTTGGTAAAGACTTCTACCTCTGATTAGGGTGCCTCCACCAGCTCCTGCTTTTTTTGCAGTATTCATGACAGTTTCAGCAAAGCCTTCAGAAATAACTGTAACAATTAAATGATAATCAGCGCTTTTTTTATTTTTAGAATCCATATTTACCTCCTTAGAATCTTTTAGTTTGCTAAGTATGTAGTTAGTACTACTTGAAAGTGGAATAGTAAAGGCTATACCCTTACCATGTTCTTCAAGATTTAAACTTTTTTTCATGTTATTCAAAATTTTACTTTTGTCTTGATTATTAATAAGTGAAAAATATATATATTTTTTTACTTTTTCTAAGCCAAAATAATTTAGTATGGAAGAGGAAGCTGTTCCTTCACCAAAACAAGTAAAATTAAATGGCATATGATATTTTTCATATATTGGTTTAATTTTTTTGTCATCATTGTAATTAGTGATTAAACATAATAAATCAATCATAGTGAAGACCTCCAATCAAACTCAACAATAGATTCATCAATATTACTATATATTTCTCTTCTAGTTTTAACTTTAAAGATTATTCCTAATAACTGAATAGTAATTAATGGTGATAGGGCAACAAGTGATATTAATCCAAATGCATCAGTTATAATATTACCTCCTAGAGTATAACAGACTCCAATTATCATCGGTAATATGAATGTTGCAGTCAGAGGACCACAGACGCATCCACCGCCATCAAAGGCGATTGAAGTAAACATTTTAGGAGATATAAATGATAAAACTATTGCTAATAGATATCCAAAGACTAAGAAATAAAGTAAATCACTTGAATTTAAAACTCGGTATAGAGATAGTGCAATAGCAATTGATACTCCTACAGCAATTGTTATTTTCATTATTTTTTCGGTGACACTACCTTCAGTAATATCTTCAACGCCACTAGATAGTATTTTAATTGCTGGTTCAACCATAACAACTAAGAATCCAATTAACATAGCAAAAGGGAATATGGCAATTAAATGATCAGTTGATACAAAGTTTTGCCCAATTAAGAAACCAGTTTTCATAAAACCAACGTTTACACCAGTTAAAAATGTACATAATCCAATAAAAGTAGCAAAAAGTCCAGTAATAACTTTATTAGTCATTTTATTAGAAAATGATTCTTTTGATACTAATTTAAATATTACAAACACTATAATAATAGGTAAGATGGATATAAATATTTCTTTAAAACAAGCAATGAATTGATCGACATATTGAACAATTAAAGGAGCATTATTGCTAAAAATAGAAGTGTCATAAGTATTAGAACCTCCATAAAGCATACCTAATAGTAAAACAGTAAGTTTAGGACCAATTGCACAAAGAGCAATAAGACCAAAGGTATCACTTTTGGAATCATTATCAGTTCTAAATGCTGTAAAACCAATACCGAGAGCTAAAATAAATGGAACAGATATTGGTCCAGTAGTAACACCACTAGAATCAAATGCTATTGGAATAAATGCATTTGGTACAAAACAAGCCATTATGAAAACAAGACCATAACTTATCATTAAAATAGTTCTAAGATCTAGTTTTAATAGTATTTTTAATGTAGCTAGTAAAAGGAATATACCAACCCCAATTGAAACTGCTGATATTAAAACAATACTCGGAATACTAGTTATTTGATTTGCTAGAACTCTAAGATCTGGTTCAGCAAAGGTTATAGCAAATCCTAATATTAAAGTTATAAATAAAATTAGAAATAGTTTTTTACTTTGAATTAATTTAGTACCAAGTTTTTCTCCAATAATCATCATGGAAATATCGGAAACAAATGTAAATAAACTCATACCAATAATTAAAAAAACTGAGCTTATAGCAAAAGAAGCAATGGTACTAGTGTTTATACCAAATAGATATGATAAAATAGATACTATAAAGCAAATAGGAATAATAGCAATAGTAGTATCTTTAAAAGTTTTAATAAATTTATCAATCATCTATTATCACCTAATATAATAATAACACATATTTATAAAAATCCGAAGAAAAAAATATTGTTTTGCTAAAGATAAAGTAATATAATTAAAGTACGATAGGAGCGTTTATGGAAAAAGAAATAAATATTTTAATAAAAAAAATAAAAAAAGGTGTAAAACTGGACTATAAAGAACTTGAAAATGTTTTTTCTGGATATTTATCAGGTGAGGTAAATGATCAATTAATGACTAAAGTTTTAAAAGAAATATGTAGATGTGAACTTTGTGAAGAAAATATTTTTGATTTAACTGATATCTTTATAAAAAGTGGTGATACGTTTTCAGTTAATGAAGATTTTATCGATAAGCATTCTACTGGTGGTGTAGGAGATAAAACTACTTTAATAGTTCTTCCTATTTTAGCTTCTTTAGGGGTAAAAATATCAAAAATGAGTGGTAGAGGTCTTGGATATACAGGTGGAACTATTGATAAGCTGGAATCAGTAGGAGTTAAAACTGATTTAACTGAAGAAGAGTTTTATGATAATATCGAAAAAACAGGAATGGTTATATCTTCTCAAACTAGTACTTTGTGTCCAATGGACAAAAAAGTATATGCTTTAAGGGATGTAACTGGTACTACTCAATCAATATCTTTGATTGCAGTATCTATAATGAGTAAAAAAATAGCTAGTGGTGCAAAAAAAATATTAATAGATATAAAAGTAGGCAATGGTGCACTTGTTCCAAATGAATACTACGCTAGAAAACTTGCTGATATAATGATTAAAATAGGAAAAAAATATGATCGAGAAGTGGTATGTTTTCTAACTGATATGAATGAGCCATTAGGAAGTAATATAGGTAATAAAATTGAAGTTCTAGAAGTTATCGATATTCTTTCAGGTCTTAAAAAGAATAATTTGTATGAATTATGTGTACGAATGGCTAGTCAAATGCTTTCTATGGCTAAAGGGTATGAAGAAAGTAAGTCTTTGGAATTAGTTCATGAAGCAATTAGTAGTCACAAGGCATTGGATAAGTTTAAAGAGTATGTAGAGAGAAATAATGGTGATTTAAATATAATGCTTCCTGATTGTATTGAATTAAAAGCTAAAAAAGATGGATATATCAAAAGCATAAATAGTAGAGATATTGGAATTAATTCAATGTTACTAGGAGCCGGAAGAAAAGAAAAAACAGATAAGATTGATTTTGACGCTGGTATAATTCTTGAGAAAGAAAAAGGATCTGTTGTAAAAAAGGGAGACGTTTTAGCACGATTATATGGTAAGAATACTATAAATATTAATTCTTTATATAAAAGCTTTAAAATTGGTAAAGCAAGCCCTGTTAATCATGATATATTAATTGATATTGTAAAATAATATTGATATCTTATATAAACTATGATAGTATTTACTAAAAAGGAGTGGTAATATGAAATATTGTCCTAATTGTGGTAATGAAATAATAAAAAATTCAA
>CAZKTT010000070.1:0-4127 GCA_964555755.1 uncultured Mycoplasma sp. | reverse complement strand
TAATCAAAGCAGGAGCAAATTTTGCTTCTAGTCCTAAACGAATTAATATTCATGCCCTTGATCCTGCGATTATTGCAACTTCTGTATGTTTATCTAAAAAGAATCAAGTTATAGATTTAAAAGGTATTTTATCTAGAACAAAATATGGTAAAGATGGTATCGGAGGTATCATGACAACTGGAGTAATGTATGTGGGGTATCCTCGATGATTGATAATGTTAGAAAAAAGGTATTGGATTTATTAGGTAAGTCTATACGTTTTAGAAGTAATGGTAGCAGAAACCAAATTGAAGAGTTTAATGGTGTGATAATAAAGTGCTATAAGAATGTTTTTCTTATAGAATGTGAAAGCTTTAATCGATCTTATTCTTATTCAGATGTTTTGATAGGTTTTCTTGAAATTGATATTTAGGTTTTAAATATAAAATTTTTAAAATCTATTGACTTTATTTTTTCAATAATATAGAATTGTTATAAGGGCACATGCTTTATATTGAGAAGGAGGATTTTGCGATGAAGATTACATCAGTTAATGTTCGTAAGGTTGAAAAAGAAGGATCTCGTATGAAAGGAATAGCTTCTGTTCTTTTAGATGACTGTTTTGCAGTACACGATATTCGTATTATTGAAGGTGACAATGGTTTATTTATCGCTATGCCTAGCAGAAAAACTGCTGCTGGTGGTTATAGAGATATTGCTCATCCTATCAATCCTGAAACACGCACATTATTTGAAGAAGCAGTTCTAGAAGAATTTAATAATACTACTGAAGAATAAAAGTTAAGCACGTTAGTGCTTTTTTTATTTCAATTTTTTCATATTTTTTATTTTTTTGCATATCGTTTATCAGGAGGATGATTATGGAAAAATTTGCAGAAAATATTAGTTATAACCATGGTATTAGTATTAATGAAAGAAAAATGATGTATATTACAGGTTTAAAGAAGATTGAAAGTTTTGATGAAGAGGAGTTTTTACTTGAAACTAATATGGGATTTTTAGTAATTAAAGGTTCAGAATTAGAAATACTTAGGTTAGATACTCATGATGGAACATTATCTATAAAGGGTACTATTGATAGCATAATATATATGGAGAGCTTAACAAAGAAAAGTAAAAATACTATGTTAGATAAATTGTTTAAATGATATTAAGTGAACAGTTATTAGCAATATTTTTTTGTTTGATGTGGGGATTTAGTTATATATTACTTTTTACATATTTTAAAAAATTTCTTTGTTATTCAAAATATAAACTAATTTATAATATTATTTTTAGTTTTATATTAACTATATTATTTTTTATCGGTATAGTTAAATTAAATAATGGTATTTTAAATACTTATTATCTGTTATTTATCTTTTTTGGATTTATTATATTTAAGTTATTTTGTCGTTTTTTTTAAGTGTAAAGTTCAGGTTTTTTTCTTTGATTTTATTGAAAAAACCGGTTTAGTTTGCTATCATGTATTTTAGAATAATGTGAGGTGAAAGCAATGACAAAACGTTCAAAACTTAAAAGAAAACGTGCTCGTCGTGTGTTTTTAGTTACAGTTTTTTGTATAGCTATTAATGCTTATGCCTTATATTATATTGGCTCTATTATGAATGATGTTTATTCAATGCGTACTCAGGAAAAAGAACTTAATTCAAAACTTGATGATTTAAAGGAAGAGGAAGAAGTGCTTAAATCTGAAGTTAATAAGTTAAAAGATCCTGTTTATATAGCAAAATATGCAAGAGAAAAGTTTTTATATTCAGGAAAAGATGAATATATTATAAGAATGAAATAATAACACTTGTGTTATTTTTTTTCTATTGCTTTTTTTATGTGATTAGAGTATTATAATGTATTAAAGTGGTGATTTAAATGAAAAGGGTTTTAGATTATTTAAATGAGTTGTTGAAAGATGGTGATGTTATAGTATTAGGATGCTCTGGTGGTCCTGATTCTATGATTTTGCTTAAGTTTTTAACAGATATTAGAAAAAACAAAAATATTTCTATAGTATGTGCTCACGTTAACCATAAATTGCGAAAAGAAAGTGATGACGAAATGGTTTGGTTAGAGGGTGTATGTAAAAAGAAGAATATTATTTTTGAAAAAATGATTATTAATAATTATGGAGATGATAATTTTCATAATGAGGCAAGGAATTTTAGATACGATTTCTTTGATTCCTTAGTGAAAAAGTATAATGCTAAATATTTAATGACTGCTCACCATGGTGATGATTTGATTGAAACAGTTCTTATGCGTATAGTTAGAGGATCTACTCTAAAGGGTTATGCTGGATTTGGTGATAGAGTTAAAAAGGATGGGTATGAAATTATTAGACCTCTTGTTTATGTGACTAAAGATGAAATAATTGAATATAATAAAAAGCATAAGATAGAATATGCTACAGATAAGTCTAATTTTTCTGATAAATATACAAGAAACAGATATCGTAGAGTTGTATTGCCATTTCTTAAATCTGAAGATAAAAACGTTCATTTGAAGTTTCTAAAATATAGCAAACTTTTAGATGAATGTGAATCATATTTGAAAAAACAAGTAGATTCACATCGAAAAAATGTATATAAGGATAATACTATTATGATTGATGAGTTTAAAAAATTAGATAGTATTATTCAAAATGAAGTCATAAATAGTATTCTGGCAGAATTTTATCAAGATGATTTAATTCTTATTACTGATGTTCATAATGATTTAATTAGAAGTTTAATTTATTCTAATCGTTCTAATAGTAAGATATATTTACCAAATGCTGTTAAAGTAGTAAAAAGCTATGATAAAGTTTATTTTGATAGGGAGACAGAACAAATCGATAGTTATGATATTGAGCTTTTAGATTATGCTAATCTTCCTAATGGTAAAAATATTAAGGTTTTAGAAGAATCTGATAATAATAACAATTATTATTGTAGGTTAAATAGTGATGATATAGCTTTACCTCTTAATATTAGAACAAGAAAAGCAGGAGATAAGATGAAGGTCAAGGGCCTTAATGGTTCTAAAAAAATAAAAGATATATTTATTGATGAGAAAATTCCTGTCAGTCAAAGAGATTTGTGGCCTGTTGTTGTGGATTCTAAGGATGTTATAGTATGGCTTCCTGGTCTTAAAAAATCTAAATTTGATATTCCAAAAGAAAAAAATTGTGATATAATACTAAAGTATTATTGATTGGAGGAAAAAATGAACAAAAAAGATGTTAAAAAGAATTTTATATCATATGGTTTAATATTATGTTTTTTCATCTGTATAATATTACTATTTAATTCTGCTAGTAATAAACCACATGAATTGACATATAACCAATTTGTTAACAATTTAGAACAAGGAAAAATTACTGAACTTGTAATTACTCCAAAGCAAAATGCTGGTAATTACTATATTACAGGTAAGTTAGATGGATATTCTAAAAAAGAAACATTTACTATAAGAGTTCCTTATTCTGATTCAGTAATATCAAATGTTTTAAGTTCTACTAAGAATAGTGATACTATGAAATTAACTGTTAATAAGGATCCAGATAGTTCTTCGATTTTATATATTCTTTTAAATGTTTTACCTTTTGTTCTTTTAATTGTTCTAGCTTTTTATTTCTTAACTAGACAAGTAGGAGGCGCAAATAAATCATTTGATTTTGGTAAAAGTAAGGCTAAACTTCACTCAGATAAAGATAAAGTTACTTTTGAAAATGTTGCAGGTTTAGTTGAAGAAAAATATGAAGTAAAAGAATTAATAGATTTCTTGAAGAGCCCTAAAAAGTTCCAAAAACTTGGAGCAAGGATACCAAAAGGAGTTCTTTTGGTTGGACCTCCAGGAACAGGGAAGACTTTACTTGCAAAAGCAGTTGCTGGGGAAGCAAATGTACCATTTTATTATATAAGTGGTTCTGACTTCGTAGAACTTTTCGTAGGAGTTGGAGCTAGTCGTGTTCGTGACATGTTTAAACAAGCTAAGCAAACTGCTCCATGTTTAATCTTTATCGATGAAATTGATGCTGTTGGTCGTCAAAGAGGTACAGGTTTAGGTGGAGGTCATGATGAAAGAGAACAAACACTAAATCAATGACTTACTGAAATGGATGGCTTTGGTGCAAATGAAGTAATAATTAT
>CAZKTT010000069.1:1728-4184 GCA_964555755.1 uncultured Mycoplasma sp. | reverse complement strand
TATTTCGATTGTATCGCAATAACCTGCTAAAGCTTCATCAATTGAATTATCAACAATTTCCCATACTAAATGATGAAGTCCCCTAGAGCCAGTTGTACCTATATACATACCAGGTCTTTTTCTAACTGCTTCAAGTCCTTCTAAAACTTGTATAGCAGAAGAATCATATTTTTTTTCATTATCATTCATTGTTATCTCTCCTTTTTTTTATCATGCCATTTTCAATTGTAAAAACAGTAGATTTATTCAATAATTTTTCACTAATATTATTAATATCAGTAGTAGTAATTATATATTGGATATTATTCTTAACAAATTTTAAAATATTCTTTCTTTTTTTGATATCTATTTCACTAAATATATCATCAAGTAAAATAATAGGATAATTTTTCTTTATTTCCTTAAAAATTTCTATTTCTGAAAATTTAAATGAAAGTATAGCTAATCGCTGAAGTCCTTGTGAACCATATATTTTTAAATCACTACCTTCATAATAAAACGAAAAATCATCACGATGAGATCCATACATTGTTATCCCTTTTTCAATATCAGAACTATAATTTTCTTTATAAAATTTAATAATATCTTCTTTTTTAGTATATTGAATACTTTTTCTATATTTTACAGAAAGACCATTAGCCTTAGTAATTTTATAAAAAACATCATCAATACTTTTATTAATTTTTTCTAAAAATTTTTCTCGATAATCAGTAATAACAACAAGTCTATCGACTAAATTATCAGTAATAACATCTAAATAATTATAATCGATATTACTATTCTTTCTTATATAATCATTTCTCATTTTTAATAACTTATTGTACTCATTTAAGTTTTTTAAATAATCACTATATAGTTGACAAAGTTCAATATTTAAAAAATTTCTTCTAAACGATGGTGCCTTTTTAACAATATCTAAATCATCTGGAGAAAAAATAATTATATTTAAATTTGAAATATAATCAGAAATTCTACTAACTCTATTATTATTTAATTTTACTATTTTATCGTTTTTATCATAAAAAACTTCCAATTTTTTAGAAATATTCCCTATTTTATAATTTCCTTTTACTCTAAAATAAAAACCATCACGATTAATTATTTCATCTTCAATTGTAGTTTTAAAAGATTTAGTAAAAGCAAGTACATATATACTCTCTAAAATACTAGTTTTACCTTGAGCATTGTTTCCAATAAAAATATTTACATTTTTATTTAAAAAAACATCTAATTTTTTTATATTTCTAAAATTAAAAATTTCTAACGTTTTTAGATACATGTTCAAAAATAACCCTTTTAGACCTCAATATTACATCAACTCCCCAAACTAGTACTCCTGTACCTACTTTTAATTATACCACAAAAAAGTATAAAAAAAAACGATTTTTAGAGTTTAATCGTTTTTTTTGTTAATTCTTCTATTAACAGAAACAGATTCTAATATATTACATCTAAATATCTGATTCTTCATAGAAAAATAAGGACAATTAATAATAATATCAGTATCATTATTAAATTTTACAATACTTTTTGTTCCATATTTCTTAATATCTTTAATATTTTTATAAGAAATCCAACTAACACATGAAGAATTAAGAGCCTGTGTAGGAAAAAATATTAAATTTTGTGACTCTTCCACTATTATAGGAACCTTATAAATACTGCCTAAAATGTCTTTTGAACCATGAACTCTGCCATCTAATGAACTTCCAAAATACTTACAACTACGTTCCATTATAGAAAAAGGTGTTTCATCTACAATATATTGATCATTTTTTTCTATAATTTTTGATTTTAAATTAGAATATGAAATAATAGCTAAAGTTTCATCATTCACTTCATATTTCAAAAAATCACCCCCAAATAAAAAAATTACAATATAAAATTGCAAAATTCTTATATCACATATAAATGTCTAAAAATGTCATTTTTTGTAGAATAAATATAATAAAAAAAACTATTTAATAAATAGTTTTTAATATGTTCTAATAGGTAGGATCAAACATGTTAATTCATCGCTTTTATCTTCTTTTAATAATATTGGTTTTATTTCTCCAACAAAAGTAATAACTATATCTTCAGATTTCATTGTTTTTAAAGCATCCATCATATATCGACCACTAAAAGATATTTTTATATTTTCATCACATTCAACACTCATTTTTTCTTCTACTTTTCCTATTTCTAAAGACATTGATACTAGTTTCAATACATTATTCTTTATTTCTAAAGTAATTATATTATTATCACGATCGTTATTTAAAATACTAGCTCTATCTATCATATTATAAAAATCTAATCTATTTAATTTTAAACTAAATAATGATTCAGAAGGAATTAAATTTTTCGTATTTGGATAATTACCACTTATTAATCTAGATTGAAAAATTATATTTTCAAAAACAAATAGAATTTTTGTATTATATAAATATATATTAATATCAATATTTTCATCA
>CAZKTT010000069.1:0-1718 GCA_964555755.1 uncultured Mycoplasma sp. | reverse complement strand
TTTAAGTTTTTACTAGGAATTATAATATCAGAATTAGTAGCATTTTTAGAATTTAATTTAATTTTCTTTAATGCCAGCCTATATGAATCTGTCGCACTACATTCAAGAGTTTTATTATCAACTTTCATATTAACTCCAGTAAGTACTACCCTAGCCTCATCTAAAGAACAAGCATAATTAGTTTGTAATATTAAAGATTTAAAAATATCAGATTTAATTGTAACAAAATCATCAGATAAACTTAAATCAATATCAGGATATTCATCAACATTTATACCATTTAAGTTGAAATTACTATTTTCTGTATATATAAGTATTTTTTTATCTTCATTTACTTCTATATTTATAAATTCAGAATCTAATTTTCTAACAATATCTAAAATATACTTTCCTTTTATTACTACACTTCCTGAAGATTCAATTATCAAATCTTCGCTTTTATCTAAAGTTGTCCTTATAGTAATATCATTATCAGAAGCTGTTAGTATTAATTTATCTCTATGAGCTTCAAATTTTATACCAGATAAAATAGGAATTATATTCTTAGTAGAAATGGCTCTAGACACATTATTAAGTGCTTCCAATATAATATTCTTTTTAATTTTTAATTTCATATTAATTCACTTCTTTCTTTTTTTTATTATATTTATTATTATTTTTATTATTATAATAGTTTAAAATGTTAAAAACTATTTATAACCTTATATCTTAAAGAAAAAGTCCAATTTCATAATGTTAATTATATTAACAAATTTAACAGAATTATGTTAATTGTTTTTGAATATCATCAATTGTCTTTTTCATATCAGGATTAGTTTTAATTAAATTTTCTATTTTATTGCAAGAATGAATAACAGTTGCATGATTTTTTCCTGAAAATTCTAATCCTATTCGTTCCAAAGTTTCATCAGTTAATGTCTTACATAAATACATAGCAACTTGTCTAGGAACAACAAGATTTGGATTTCGTTTTTTAGATTTCATATCCTCAAAAGATATTTTATAAAAATCCGCTACTGTTTTTTGAATTCTTCTAATATCATCTTTTTCAGTAAATGAATCTTTCATAGTAAAATCTTTCAAAGCTTCCTTAGCAAAATCAACAGTTATATTAGACTGACACATTATAACTGAATAAGCAACTAACCTATTTATAGATCCTTCCAAACCACGAACATCATTACCAACAAAAGATGCAATATAAGATATAACTTCATCGTTTAATACAACATCTTCTCGTTGTATTTTTTTCTTAATAATAGCAACCTTTAAATCATAATCTAAAGGGTTAATATCAACTTGTAATCCCCAAGTAAATCTTGTCCTAAGTCTATCTTCTAATACTTTTAAATCCCCAGGAGATCTATCAGAAGAAACAATAATTTGTTTACTATCATTATATAAATTATTAAAAGTATGAAAAAATTCTTGTTGTGTCTTTTCAGCAGCTCCTAAAAATTGAATATCATCAATAATTAAAACATCTATATTTCTATATTTATTCTTAAAAAATTCAATATAATCTAAATTATTTTTATTGTTTTTTCTTGCGAGTCCAGTAAAATCATTCATAAAATCATCTGAAGTAACATATAAAACTTTTTTATGATATTTATTTTCAATATAATTACCAATAGAATGCATTAAATGAGTTTTACCTAATCCACTATTACCATATATAAATAAAGGATTATACATAGTACCAGGATTTTCCGCAA
>CAZKTT010000068.1:0-4220 GCA_964555755.1 uncultured Mycoplasma sp. | reverse complement strand
CAAAACTTTAATGACTTAAAACCACATTCAAAAAATATTAAAGCTATTATTGCGATGGGTGAATGTAAGAAAAGAGTAAAAGAATTTGGTGATAGTATTGGTGTTCCAACATATGTCTGTGATTATGTTACTGATGCTACTCTTAAAGCATATGAGGTGAGGAGTGAAGGTGATGTTATACTTCTTTCTCCTGGTTCTGCATCATGGGATCAATATAAAGAATGCGAGGAAAGAGGAGCATTATTTAAAGAAACAATAAAGAAAATAAAATAAAGAAATATTGCATTTCTTTTTTTATTGAAAAAACTTTAAAAAATTTGATTATTTGCTTGATAAAAGTAAAAAAATCTTTATAATAAATAACTATAAAACTTTTAAGGAGGGAAAAAATGAACAAAACGAGATTGCCAGTATTAATACTTAAAAATATTATTCTTTTCCCTCATAGTGAGATAAGATTAGAGTTAGAGAATACAAAGGATAAAGAACTTATTTCGCTTGCTGAATCTTACTATAATAAACATATATTAATAATACATCCAAACGATGAACTTGAAGAAACTATTGATAACGGATCTTTCCCTAGAACTGGTGTTATAGGTTATATAAGTATGAAATTAGATTTACCTAATAATAAAACTAGGGTTGTTATAAAAGGATTAAAAAGAGTAAATGTAATCTCTTATGTTGATGAAGTTGATAAAACAAAAGTTTCTAGGTTTGAAGAAATCGAAACTAAAAAACTTAGTGCACTTGAAGAAACTGCTTATGTGAGAAGTTTAATAAAACAAATAGAAATTTATATTGATACGCTTCCTAATGTTAGTAACAGTATTTTATCACAAATATTAGGAGTTAATAATTTAGAAAAAGTTACTGATATATTGTCTATGTTTCTTCCTAGTACTTATGAAAGAAAACTTGAGTATTTAAATGAAATAGAACCTACTTCAAGGGCTATGATGCTTTTAGATGATATTACTGCAGAAATGGCTTTAGCAGATTTAGAACAAGCTATTGAAAATAAGGTTTCATATGAAATTGATAAGGAACAAAAAGAATATATTTTAAATCAAAGAATTAAAGCTATCAAAGAAGAACTTGGTGATAGTTATGATAAAGATAGTGAAATAATTGATTTAAAAGAAAAGCTTGAAAAAGGTAATTTTCCTGATTCAGTTAGAGAAAAGTTACAAATTGAAATTAAAAAATATGAAGCACTTCCTCCGATGTCTTCAGAAATTGGTATGGTTAAAAATTATATAGATACTATGTTTTCTTTACCATGGAATACTTATACTGAGGTAAACACTGATTTAAAACTTGCTAAGGAGTGTTTAGATAAAACTCATTATGGTTTAAAAGAAGCTAAGGAAAGAGTGCTTGAGTATTTAGCATTAAATAAAATGACTGATGGAGTAAACAATCCTATTATTTGTTTTGTTGGGCCTCCTGGTGTAGGAAAGACTTCGTTTGCTAGAAGTATTGCTACTGCAACCTCTAAAAAATATACTAAGATATCTGTTGGAGGAATAAACGATGAAGCTGAAATAGTAGGGCATCGAAGGGCATATATTGGTTCTGCTCCTGGTAAAATAATAGATGGGATTAAAAGAGCTGGATGTTCAAACCCTGTTTTTGTTATAGATGAAATTGATAAAATGACTAAAGATATAAAAGGTGATCCAGCATCTAGTTTGCTTGAGGTTCTTGATAGAGAACAAAATAAATACTTTGTAGATCATTATATTGAAGAAGAATATGACTTATCTAATGTTATGTTTATTTTAACTGCTAATTACAGGGAACAAATTCCTGTTGAATTGTTAGATAGGTTAGAAATAATTGAAATATCAAGTTATACAGAATATGAAAAATTTAATATCTGTAAAAGTTATATAATTCCTAATTTGATTGAAACTCATGGTTTAAGTGATCAAAACATTACTTTTAGTGATGATGCTATTTATAAACTTATAAGAGGTTATACTAAAGAAGCTGGTGTTCGTGAACTTGAAAGGTTAGTAGCTTCAATATTTAGAAAAATAGTAAAAGAAATAGTAGTAGAAAATAAAATAACTTTTAATATAATAGATAATTCATTAGTGGAAAAGTATTTAGGAAAAGAAAAGTATCATTATCATGATAGTTTAAATAAAGATGAAGTAGGGGTAGTAAATGCAATGAGTTATACTCCTTTTGGAGGAGATATTTTAAAAATTGAAGTTAATTATTTTGAAGGTTCAGGTAATATTATTATGACCGGTTGTCTTGGAGATGTCTTTATAGAAAGTGCTAAGATAGCGCTTAGTTATATTAAAAGTAATTGTAAAACTATTAATATTAACTATTCAGATCTTACAAAAAATGATATTCATATCCATGTTCCTGAAGGAGCTGTGCCTAAAGATGGTCCAAGTGCAGGAGTAGCTATATTAACTGCTATAATAAGTGCTTTTACTAAAAAAAGAATTATGAGTAAAATAAGTATGACTGGTGAAATAACACTTCGTGGTAATGTTCTTCCTGTTGGTGGCTTAAAAGAAAAAGTTATTGGAGCTAAGAATGCTGGTATTAAAAAAATATTTATACCTAAAGATAATGAAGAAGATATCAATGAGCTTGATAAGGAGATTACTAAAGGTATAAAATTTGTATTTGTTAATAATTATTCCCAAGTATTTAATAATTTAGATAAAAAAGAAATAAAAAAACAAGTAAGAACTGTCAAAAGTTAATACCTGTTTTTTTCTTGTATACCATTTGTATGGGAATTAAAAATGTATGACTAATATTTGTTTTTTACAAAGCATTATGGTAAAATTATATAGACTTGTTTTGAGGTGATATAGATGAAAGAGGTTATATTAGAGACATTAATTGATAGTTTAAATTTATTGCCTTTTCTTTTCCTTACTTTTTTACTTATTGAATTATTTGAACATAGATTTAGTAAGAAGAGTAAGGATTTAATAGAAAAATCTGGTAAATTTGGACCTTTTTTTGGTAGTTTGTTTGGAATAATTCCTCAATGTGGTTTTTCTGTTGCTGCTACTAATTTGTATGCTACTAGAATTATTACTATTGGTACTTTATTTTCGGTATATCTTGCAACAAGTGACGAAATGATTCCTCTTTTAATTGCTGAACAAGCTCCTGTATCACTTATGATAAAAATATTAATAATTAAATTCTTTATAGGGTTAATCTTTGGATTTGTTATAGATTTCTTTTTAAGAAAAAAAGAAGCGCCAAAATATGATATATGTGATCATGATCATTGTGATTGTGAAAATAAGATATTTGTTGCTAGTATAAAACACACTTTAAATATATTTGTTTTTATATTAATCTTTACTTTTATAATAAATATAATCATGTATTATTTAGGTGAGAATTTCTTAAGTCATATTTTCTTGAAGAATAATATATTTTCGTCATTTATAACTGGATTAATAGGTCTTATTCCTAATTGTGCTTCTAGTGTTATTTTAACTGAACTTTATTTAAATAGTTCAATTACATTTGGAGCTTTACTTGGTGGACTTTTATCTGCTGCAGGTGTAGGTATTTTAGTGCTTTTAAAAGAAAATGATAAGAAAGATAGTTTAAAAATAATTATTACTTTATATTTAATTGGGGCTTTATGTGGACTTATAATAGATTTATTTTTAAGTTTGTAAGGTGATGATATGAATAATTATAAAGAATTTGAAGAATTTTTAAATAGTTTAGAAACCAGACCTAAATTGTTATTACATAGTTGTTGTGGACCTTGTTCTAGTTCTGTATTAGAACTCTTAACTAAGTATTTTGATGTTGATATATATTATTATAATCCTAATATATATCCAGAATCTGAATATAATAAAAGGTTAAAGGAACAGAAAAAGTTATTAGATAGTTTAAATATAAAACTTGTTGAAGGGTTTTATGATTATAATTATTTTTTAGATAAAGTTAAAGGTTTAGAAAACGAAAAAGAAGGGGGATTGCGTTGTAAAGAATGCATTAAAATGAGAATGGAGTCTGCTGTTAAATACGCTAAAGAAAATGGTTATGATTATTTTACTACTACTTTATCAGTTAGTCCTCACAAAAATAGTAAAATGATTAATGAGATCGGATATGAATTAGAAATAAAATATAGTTTTCCTTATCTTTATTCTGATTTTAAGAAAAATGAAGGGTATAAAAGAAGCATTGAACTTTCTTCAAAA
>CAZKTT010000067.1:0-4256 GCA_964555755.1 uncultured Mycoplasma sp. | reverse complement strand
TGCTTTTAATATTTCTGATTTAGAAATATTTGATGAAATATTGTTTTGTTCAAGTTCAATATCAATACCTGCTAAGTTAATGTTAGCTGGTAAAACATATAAGTTTTTATATTTTGTTTTCTTAATTGTTTCTTCAATAGTTGCTGTTCCGTTTAAAACATTATACATACTTTTTTCTATGTTTCCTTTGTTTTCTCCTATTCCTGTTGTGGCATTACATTGCGGATCTAAATCAACTAATAGGATTTTTTTATCTAATAAGGCCAAAGAAGCTGCTAAGTTAATACTTGTTGTTGTTTTTCCTACTCCGCCCTTTTGATTTATTAATGATATTACTTTTCCCATTTACTTCACCTGTTTCTTTTTTTGCTATTTCTATTCTAACAAAAATATCTATTTTTTTAAAGTGTTTTTGCTATTTTATATAGATAAACTTTATATTGTTTGTTTTTTGTAGGAATATTTAATATTTTATTTTTATTTGTCAAAAATATGGTATAATTTTATCATATAATAGGTGTCGAATAAAGAAGGTGTTTTATGAAGAAAAAGTGTTTAGTTCTTTTAGCTATTTTGCTTTTTATTACCGGAGTTATCTTTATACTTGGGTATTATAAATTAGCTTCTTTTTATAGTATAAATATTTTAGACAATTTGAGTGTTGTTAATAATAAAGGTGACGAATTTAGTTTAAAAATCAATAAACTCGACGAAAATTTAAAATGTGGTTTTAGCAGTCAGAATAGTGATGAAATTACTTGGGCTAATGTTAAAAACCATGAATGTTTGTTAAAAACTGATACTAATCTTGATGAGATTTATATAAAAAAATACTTTTTTATTAATAATTTTGAGATTAAAAACTTAGTTGTTGGCGATAGTCTTCCAAAAAAAATATATTTAGCGGTAAATGATTCTTTCAAAATTAACCCTGATATTAAGCATATTGGTAAAGAAAATAATATAAAATATGAATCTTTAAATGATAAAATCGCAGTCATTAAAAATAATAAGATAATTGCTAAGAAAGTTGGTTCTACTAAGATTAAAATGACTGTTAATAATAGTTATTCAAATGATTTTGAGGTAGAAGTTACTGATTTAATTACTAAAAGACCTAAAAAGTTTAATAAAAATAAGCCTAATTTGCCTTGTGAACATTATTCTAGAGCTGATTCTATAAAAATTGATACTATTTTAAAGGATAAAATCGAATCTGTTGGAGGTTATGGCACACGTGCTGCTGTTGTTGAATCTATTAGATTTTTAATGCTTGATTTCCCTTACCAAATCGAATATTTTTTTGAAAATGGTCGAGTAGATGGTGGAATGCATAATGCTGATGGCGAAGGAAGATACTATCATAAAGGGCTATTCTTACATGAGTCAAAGTTTAAAGATTTGAAATATAATTTTGCAGGCCCTGCTATATGGGGATGCCCTCTTAGAAATTATGAAGACTGGGGAACTGTATTTAAAAAAGGTCAATTTAAGCCTAATGGTTTGGATTGTAGTGGTTTTGTGACATGGAGTATTGTTAATGGAGGTTTTGATCCTGGTGATAGAGGAGCTGGTGATAATCTTGAAGATACTAATGAAATTAATGATATTGGAGGAATAAAAGCTGAGACTTCTGTGGAATTATTTAAATCAGGAAAGGTTAAAGCTGGTGATTTACTTGGAATTTGGGGTCACATTGCTATTGTTGCTGGAATTGATTCAGAACATGTTTATGTGGCAGAATCTCTTTGGACTTTCGGAGGACCTGTAATTAATACATATACATTTGAAGAAGCTAGCGAAGAATTTGTTCAAGCTGTACTTCTTGACGATTATTATAAAGAAGATGGTTTATATACTAATATGTGGTATTAAAAAAGATGTGTTTTTACACATCTTATTTTTTTTCTATTTCTACTAATATTTGGTACTTATCTCCCATATCAGTTTCAGTAGATTTTACTTTTAAACCAAATTTTTCTGTATTTTGAATTGCTTGTCTGAAATTATTTATAGCAAATCTTAAATCATATGTATTTATTCCTTGTTGGTCTTCTTCAACTGGTGCTGAATCAGCAGGAATTCTTAATCTATCAAATATATTGTTTTTTGGTCTTATATCGTCTGCTGTTTCAGGACTTGCTTCAATTGGTATTGAACTATTACTATATTCAATATTATTATTTTCTACTACATTTTCAACTGAATTATCAATTTGTGGTTCTTCTAGTTCAAGATTTTTTATGATATTGATATCTGTTTCTTGTGGTTCTTCTCTTGTTAATTCAATTGGAGGTTTTGCTTCAGGCATTCTTTCAATTTGTGGTTCTGGTTGTATATTGTATTCAGCTGGAGTTGAATTAACATTTGTGCTTGTATCATATATTGTGTTTGGGACACTTTCCGTTGGTACTTCACCTGTAAGTCTTTGTACTTCTTCATCAACTTGTTTTACTGTTAGTCGTTCATTTACTATTCTTTGTAATAATTCAGGCTGTTTGCTAGTTGGTAAGTTTAATAAACTTCTAGCATGTCTTTCTGATATTTTATTATTTAATAATGCTGTTTGAACTTCTTCTGCTAGATTTAGTAACCTTAATTTATTTGCTACAGTTGATTGAGATTTTCCTAGATTCTGAGCTAATTCTTCTTGTGTTATATTATCTATTTTTAGAATTGTTTGATATGTTTTTGCTTCTTCGATTGGAGTTAAATCTTTTCTTTGTAAATTTTCAAGTAATGCTATTTTTGCAGCTTCTTTATCATCAATATCTCTTACTAATGCTGGTATCGTTTTCTTTCCTGCTTTTTGAGAAGCTCTATATCTTCGTTCTCCTGCAATTATTTCATATTTATCGCCAATTTTTCTTACTATTATAGGTTGTATTACACCATGTTTTTTTATTGATTCTGATAATTCATCTAATGCCTCGTCTTCAAATATTTCACGAGGTTGAAATCTGTTTGGCATAATATCATTTAAATCTATATCAAAAATTTCCTTTTCTAGATTCATTTTATCCCTCTATTCTTTTTATTATATATAGCTACTTACATTGATATTTTACAATAAAAAAAGAAATTTTACAATGGATTTTTCTTTATTTTTGCAAAATTTCTTGGATACTTCATATCAATTTCTTTTTCTTTTTTTATTTTTAAAATCGTTCTTTTACTGTTTTCAATTGGAAGATAAAAATCTGTTTTTTCTATTAATTTCAAATTTAGTTTATTTAATGCGTTTTCAGATTCTTTTAATTCTTCTTCAATATTTCCTTTTAATAATATAAAATACCCTTTTGTTTTTACTAATTGGCAAGATAATTCTAAAAGAATATTTGTTTTTGCTACAGCGCGAGATGTTAATATATCAAATTTTTCTTTTTTATAATCTTCTATTCGTGAATTTACTGTTTTAATGTTTTTTAAATCTAATTCCTTTATAATTTCTTCTAAAAAAGTTATTCTTTTTGTTGAAGAATCTAATAATGTGACTTTTAAATTAGGAAATACTATTTTTAGCACTAATCCTGGAAATCCTGCTCCTGTTCCTATATCAACTAATGATAAATCATCATTTAAATCAATTGTTTTGACTATAGTTAACGAGTCATAAAAGTGTTTTAAGTATACTTCTTTTTCATCTGTTATTCTTGTTAAATTAGTGTGTTCATTAGCATTTACTAGCATTTCATAATACTTATTTAATTGCTCTTTTTGTGTTTTTGTTAATTCAATGTTTAATTTTTTTAATTCTTTTTCGAATTGTTCTTTATCCATTTTTACTCCTTAAATATATCATTAAAACGCTTATATCACTTGGATTTACTCCACTTATTCTCATTGCTTGACCAATGGATGTTGGTTTTATTTTATTAAGTTTTTCTCTTGCTTCTAGTGCTAAGTTTGGTACATTGTTATAATCTATTGTTTCTTGTAATGTTATATCTTCATATTCTTTTTGCTTTGCAGCATCTTCTACTTGTTTTTTGATATATCCTTCATATTTGATCATTATTTCTACTTCTTCAGATACTTCTTTTGAATACTTATTTTTTAAAAAATATTCTAGTTTTTCTGTAGAAACATCTGGTTTTTTTAATAAATTATGTAGTGATATTTTATCTGTTATAGGTTTGATACCATATTCTTTTAATATTTCATTTGTTTTTTTAGTTGGTGTTATTGTTTGCTCTAATTCTTTTAAAAGTTCATTTATTTGTTCTTTTTTTGCTTTAAAAATTCCATATTTCTTA
>CAZKTT010000066.1:0-4355 GCA_964555755.1 uncultured Mycoplasma sp. | reverse complement strand
AGTTTAAATATCAGTAATTGTACTGCTTTAACTAATGTACAGGCTTATTCAAATAATATAACAGTATTTAATAGTTCTACTGCTCCAAAACTAACTACTATTAATTTGAACTCAAACAAATTATATAAAATAACATTTAAAGATGGAGCTAAAACAATTACTATTAAAAGAAATATTACTAAAGGACATTTTAGTTTTAAGTATACAAAAGCTAATAAAAAGCGAATTGCTGTTAATGTAGGAGTTACTCCAAAGAATTATAAGTATTTGGGAATATATAGAAATGGTAAAAAATTAACTGCTAAAAAGCAATATTCATTTAATCCAAGTAGTACTGGTACTTATTATGTAAAATTTACAAGGAAATAAAAAAAGAGAATTTTAAATTCTCTTTTTAAATACTATCGATATTTATTTTTATATTTTTGTTATCCTTTAAGTAACTACTAGCTTGAACTATAGTTCTAATTGAATTAATTACTTTACCATTTTTACCTATTACTTTAGGCATATCGTTTTCTGAAATCATTACTTCTATTAATATTTCTTTTTCGTTTTCACTAGGAAACTCTTTTACTGCAACAATATCTTTTTCTTCTACTAGTGATAAGATTATTTCTTCAGTTAGTTTTATTAAATCCATTATTATTTCTTTTGTCTTTCTTCATGGAATTTTTTAATGATTCCAGCTTTACTTAGTAAATCTCTTGCAGTATCAGTTAATACTGCTCCATTCCTTAACCATTTTAACGCAACTTCTTCGTTAATTTTTACTTCTGCAGGATCTGTTAAAGGGTTATAGTATCCAATTAATTCAAGATATTTACCATCTCTTGGTGATCTAGAATCTGTTGCTACAATACGATAGCTTGGTCTTTTTGTTGCTCCCATTCTTGTTAATCTAATTTTTACTGCCATGTTTTTCTCCTTTCAATATGTTTGTATTGTATAATATATATTTATTCTTGTCAACCTTTTTGGTTGACATTTGTTTTTAATTAATTTAAAAACCTATAAATCCTTATAGGTTATTTTCGTCTATAAAATCCTCTTTTACTTCTTTTTCAATATCTTTCATAGCTTTTTCTTCTTTTTCATCTTCTTTTATTTCATCCCAATCTTCTTCGCTTTCATCTACTGCAATTCGTACTTTTGCATCCCCGACTATCTCAATCCCTAGTTCTTTTTCTAGATCATATTCTATTTCGTTATTGTTTATTTCTGCTTTAGTAACTGTTGGACCACTTAAGCATCTTACTATCACTTCTTCATTACTGTTAATATCACTTTCTCTTTTTCGATTAATATTTAGTAATTCATCATAATTAATAGTTTGTTTAGATACTAGTGTTTTTGTATCATTATCGTAGGAGTACCAAATATTTACATCACTTGATCCTTTTACCCTTATTTTGTCACCTTCTTTAAATCCTTCAAATTTATGATTAATTACCCAACATCCTAAAATTGTGCTTGGTTTTTCTTCTGGAGTTAAAGAATAGTGATTAGCAAATAATTTTTTACCTTTTCCTAAAACTGTTTTAGTAACAATTTCTCTATAGCTTGCCATAACATCACTCCTTTAATATAATTTATGCTTATTCTGTTTATTTGTTGCAAAAAAAGAATATGTTATTCCACATATTCTCCATTTAAACTCCATGTTTTAGCCTCAGTGATCTTTACTTTTACTATTTTGCCTATTAAATCAGTTGAACCTTTTAAATTAGTTAGTTTGTTTGTATCTGAATATCCCATTAGAAAACCTTCTTTATCACTTGGGGCTTCTACTAAAACTTCTAATGTTTTTCCCTCAAGTTTTTTATTACTTTCTAAAGCATATTTATTTATTAAATCATTTAACTGATATAGTCTTTTTTCTTTTACTTCTAGAGGAATATTATCTTTCATTTTTTCAGCAGGTGTTCCTACTCTTGGGGAAAAGATAAATGTATAAGCTAGATCAAATTTACATATTTTTACTAATTCTAGTGTATCATTAAATTCCTCTTCTGTTTCATTTGGAAAACCTACGATTATATCAGTTGATATAGATACATTTTTTACTTTTTCTTTTAATTTATTAAAAAGTGTTAGATATTCTTCTTTTGTGTAGCGTCTCCCCATTAATTTTAAAATTTTTGAATTACCAGATTGTACTGGTAAGTGAATACTGGGCATTATATTATCATACTTAGCAATTATATCAATCATTTCATCGGTGAAATCCCAAGGATGAGAAGTCATGAATCTTACTCTTTCGATACCTGTTTTTGCTACATCTTCAAGTAGATTTGCCATATTATAGTTATCTTTTCTGTCCTTACCATAAGCATTAACATTTTGTCCTAGGAGTGTTACTTCTTTATAGCCTTCTTTTATTAAATCTTTTACTTCTTTTAGTATATCATCTTTATTTCTGCTTCTTTGTTTTCCTCTTGTATACGGCACTATGCAATAAGTGCAAAACTTATCACAACCATACATGATATTAACATATGCTTTATATTTATTTTGCCTTTCTGCTGGCATGTTTTCAATTATATCTCCTTCGATACTAGAAGCTTCAATCTTTAGTTTTCTTTCAATGAATGATTCTGCTACTAATTCTGGTAATATATGAATATTGTGAGTTCCTAAAACAAAATCCATCCATTTATACTTTTCTAGTATTTCATTTGCTACTACTTCTTCTTGAGCCATGCATCCAGCAAGACCTACAACAATGTCTTTTTTTTGCATTTTTAGGTGTTTTATTCTACCTAACATACCAAATACTTTATTATGAGCATTTTCTCTTATAGAACAAGTATTAAGTAGTATTAAATCTGCATCTTCAAAGTCTTCGACTTGTTTCATACCATATTCTTTTAATATAGCGATCATATTCTCACTATCATGTTCATTCATTTGACACCCGTATGTCCTAATGTAGAAGTTTTTATTAGCTAATTCTTTTTTTAAACTATTATCAAATTTATATATTTTAGTTTCTACATTTTTACTTGTTCTTTTTTGCGCTTCTTTTAGATTGGGCATATTCATATAGATCACTCCTGCATTTGATTATAAAATAAAAAGATAAATTAATCAATAATTTATCTATTTATTTAATACTGTATAAAATATATTGTCTAGTTCTTTTTTTTCGTTATTTTTAATCATTGTTTTGATGTTGTCAAAGTTTTTAGAAATAGTTTCACTTACCTTTTTTACTTTTGGTAATAATTCCTTATTTTTTAAACTATTCACAACTATTTTTAAGTTAGTTGTTTTGGTATAGCTTCCATATTTATCATTTCTTATATACTTTTCATATAAATTCTTTATTGATAATAAATCAATTTTATTGAATCTTTTATCTTCTAAAATCTTAGTTGTTGTGTACATATAATCATGTTCCATGGATAAGTCTAAGATTGTTTTTCCTTCATTATTTATAATATTTGGTGTAAATGATTTATTGTTATGTATTTTTTTTATGATATCAATAACATCTAAATAATTCTTTGTTGCTAAAATATGAGCAAATGTATTACCTTCATTATTTTGATTATTAACATTCCATTCTTTTTTTGTCATTAGTTTTTCTACTAAATCATAATGCCCTTTTATTAATAAATAACTTAGTATATCATTACCATCTTCATTAGTTGTATTAATATTAGACCATTTCTTTCTGAAAACCTTTTCAACAACATCCAAGTGCCCTTCATCGATTAAATTAAAAATCAGGGACGGTTCTTCTTCACACTTCTCAATTGCTTTTTGTTCATCATAAAACATTTTTATCACCTCTTTTTTTGTGTGACAATGAGTTATTCTAACAAATCTCATACTTATTGTCAAATTTATGAGTAGCTTTTTTTGATTCCAATATTAAAAAAAGCCTTATTTTATAGGCTTTTCAGTTACTTGTTTTATTATTAGTTTACCAGTCATTTCTTTTGGCTTTTTAATATTCAAAACTTTTAATAGTGATGGTGCTATATCACTTAGTTCTCCATCTTCAACTGTGTAATTTTTGTCACAAACAATGAATGGTACTAGATTAGTTGTGTGATATGTGTGAGGAATACCTTCTTTGGTTATCATTTCTTCGCAGTTACCATGGTCAGCAGTTATAACTAATAGAATATCTTTTTGAAAACATAACTCATATAACTTTTCAACACATCTATCTAATTCTTCTACTGCTTTTACCGCTGCATCATAATTACCTGTATGTCCTACCATATCACCATTTGCTAGATTTACTATAACAAAATCATAATCATTTATCATATGTTTAATCTTGGTTGTTACTTCCATGGCACTCATTTCTGGTGCTTGATCATATGTATCAACATTTTTCC
>CAZKTT010000065.1:0-4367 GCA_964555755.1 uncultured Mycoplasma sp. | reverse complement strand
AAAAATAGTTCATCAAGAAAATGTAGGACTTGCCGAAACTAGAAATAACGGTATTAAGTTAGCTACTGGAGAATATATTTCTTTTTTAGATTCTGATGACTATATTGATAAAAGAATGATTGAAGAACTTGTGATGAAAGCAAAAGAAACAAATGCTGATGTTTGTCAATGTGGATTTTGGATTCACATGAAAGACGGATTTGTGAAAGATGTTACAAATGAACAAAATGGTCCAGAATTTTTTGAAGGAAAAAAAGATTTGATAAATGCTCATTCTAATCATTTAATATCAATTGCTGCGTGGGACAAGCTATACAAACTGTCATCTATTAAAGATATACAATTTGATAAAAATGTTACCAAAGAAGATTCTGATTATATTTACAGACTGTGCATGAAAGAAAAAACTTTTGCTATTGTAAATCAACCATTTTATCATTATATAAAAAGACCTGTTACTTCTCTTACTGGCGATAAAATTTCCCAAAAACTATTTATGTTGCAAGAATGGGGACATAATGCTTACAACGAGGTAGTGAATAATGGTGAAGAATTTCAAGACGCTGCTGACAAAATTTTATATAATAGTTTAGTGCATATTATTAGATATTATATGAGAGACCATAAACGAGATGTACTAAATAATGGAGAGTTTCAAGAAGAAATTCAAAGTGTTGCTAATGATTTAATGAGTTTGTTACTACATGCTAAGAATGTTAAAAAATTTAGAAAACTTGATGAAGTTTTAGAAATAATAAATGATCTTATAGATGCAAAAGTTCTAAAAAAAGAATTAATGCCCTCTATAAACATCCCTTGCGTGGGAATCTTGTGGAATTCTTTGAATGAAGAAATGATGCAAGAAGCAATCGCTTACATAAAACAAAATGCTTTAATAAAAGAACAAGTTCAAATTGATTTAGGCAAAAAATATAGAGACTTTATCAACGAGATATATTACGATGCTGATGAGTTTTTAGGTATTCGTGCAATAAAAGCTGGTTCCCTAATTGATAGATATGATACAAACAATATTGTAGTGTTAAACTTAATCATAAAAGTTTCTAATTACATTTATAATAGTAAAAAAGACTTTGTTTTTGAAGAAATAGATGAATTAAAAACTTGTATTAGAAATTTATTTAGGAACAGAATAGAGAACTATGCTTATGATAATATTTTTCATTTAACTATCGATGAAAATGACTATAGGCATTCTAATGAAGCTTGTAAAAAATATATTAGAGAGTATAAAGGTGTGCAAAATGAAAATAAATAATGATAAATTGGTTAAAAATTATTTATCTGAAACATTAATTTGCAAAATGTATGAAAACTGTTTTAATTGTTCTTCAGAAAATATTAAAATTCAAAAGTTACATGGTGGTTTAAAAAATGCAGTTTATTTAATTGAAAACGAACAAGAAAAAGTGGTTTTAAAAGTAGCGCCTAATAATAATTCTAAAATGCTTTCAATAGATAAAAATAATATGTGGTGGGAAGCAAAAATGCTACAAACCATGTCACATTTAGATATACCTGCTCCAAAACTAATTCTATTTGATGATTCATGTAAAATTTGTGATGCTAGTTACATGTTTATGAGTTATATTCCTGGACAAGTCTACTCTCAAACAAAAAAAAATATATCTTTAGATTCTCAAAATAGTATTGAGTATCAGATAGGAAAAATTTCATCAAAAATTTCATCAATATCTTCAGATCATTATTTTCTTCCCTCGGTTCCAGACGAACGATTTAAAAATAATTATGAATTTACCGATTATTTATTCACTTTATTAATTAAAGATATACAGAATAATAATTTAGATATAGATAACGAAATAATTACAGATATAAATAATGTATTATCAAAAAATAAAGATAGTTTAAATAGTGTTAGTAAAATAGTATTATGTAATGCTGATATTTGGGATGGTAATATTCTAGTAGAAAGCGATAAAGTATCTGGGATAGTAGATTTTGCTGATTTGTATTTTTGCGATGAACTAATGACTTTTTATTTTCATACTATCGATGGAAAAAGAAACGATAATTTCTTAAAAGCTTTTGGCAAAGAAAATTTAACCAAAGACGAAGAAATTAGAATTGAGATATATAGGTTATATGTAATCCTAAAAATGATGGTAGATTGTGAATTAAAAAACTATGGAAAATTTGATTGGATGTATGACATATATGATGATATTGTCAAAAAGCTGAAAAAAGAAAAACAAAGATAGTATGAAATTTACAATTGTATACATTAGTAGTATAATTTAGCATAGTGGGAGGAATGTTTATGAAAGAATTTAAGCAATATGGGGCATATGGTTTAGTTATAGAAAATGATAAAATTTTACTAGTAAAAAAAAATGGTGGCCCTTACGATGGAAAACTTGATTTACCCGGAGGTACTATAGAGTATTGTGAGAGACCTGAAGATGCAATGGTAAGAGAACTGATGGAAGAAGTAGGAATTAAAGTGGAATCATTTCAATTGTTTGATGCAGATTCAGTTTCATTTGAATGGCAGTTTAAAGAAAACTTATTATTTAAAGTTCATCATACAGGAATATTTTATAAGATAGACAAGTATGAAAACAATATAAAAAAAGAAATAGAAATTGACGAGAAAAACAACGATTCTAGAGGAGCTGATTTCTACAATATATCAGATTTAAAAAAAGATAACCTATCAAAAATAGCAATTATGGAATTAGAAAAGTTAGGTTATCAACTAAACTAAATAGTAATGTAGCTTAAGGTGGTATTACTATGGAGAAAATCAACAATAATAAAAGTGAAGTTATAAATATAAACAATCAAAAGATGTCTTTAGCAGAAAATCACCAGACTGTATTAAAAATTTTTGATGCTTTTAACAACTTATTAAAAAATGATTTTGACTATTTTTATACTGGCGGATTAATGCTTTTTATCAGATACGAAGATAATCTAGAACGATATCACAATGATTTAGATATATATTTAAACGAAGATCAGTTGCTTGATTTAAAACAAGCTGTAGATAATAGCGACAGTTTTAAGTTTATTAGTAATATGTATAAAAAAACTGTTAATGGTCATGAATATAAGATAACATACAAAGATTTTCCCGTAAGCATAGGTATATTCCTTTTTGAAAGAAAAAATGATGGAAGTATTATAACAAAAAAATATTATTATGATGATTTACCAAATATGGAAAATTTATATGTTGATGAACGCCATTTTAATGAAAAATACTCTCAATTAGTATTCAATGACGATATTTTATATTATAATCATTTACCTTATAAAATGGTAAGTCCTGAATTTATATTTTATTCTAAAATGACTTTAAAGCCCCAAAGGGAAAAAGATTTATATGATATAAAATATGCAAAAAACAAAGTTAACAAAAACTTAGTTAGTGCTATTGATAGAGAAAAACAAAAGAAAATAGACATTATTCATAAAAAACTTGATGAATCTATAATTATTGATATAGAAACAAACAATGATAAACCTCCGCGTTCAATAAAATAACGCACATTTGTATTGATGAATACCAACTAATATGTTATTATTGTATTAGTTAGTAGATATTACTACGTGAATTGTTCGACTTCTTCAACAACGGCTCCATGAAAAATTAAGGACTATTTATAGTTCTTTTTTTGTGTAAAATTCTAACATTTTTTGTGTAAAATCCCAACAATTTTTATGTAAAATATTGATATATTGTCGTTGTGTGTTATACTTTAATAGAATGAGGAGGATAATGTATGAAATTAAAGAAGAAAACTGATAGTAGGGTAACACTTCTTACTATTATAATTATGGGATTAGTAATATTAGTTATTTTGATGTTTGCAGGTATTTTAAATACTGCGTGTTTTGGTTTAGGAACGGATAATGAAAACAAGGAAGAAAACGCTGCCAAGGAAGAACCTATTACTGAAGAACTTAGTGCTAATTATATAACTTCAACTGATGGATATAATATATATTATGATCATATTTTTGCTAAAACAATTGGTTACAATGGTGATCTATATCTAGTTGAATCTTTTGATAGTATGAATAGCGTGCTTAGTTTACTTGTTGAAAAAGGTGATTCGTTATCTTTTGTAAATAATGTTTATATAATAAAAGCTGAGAATGCTGATACTGTTGATTCTTATATTGTGCGCCTTAATACTAAAGAAAGTGATGTTTCTAAGGTGGTAATGCAACATGTCCCTAGTGCTAGTGACCCTAGTTATCTTGTTTTTGTAATAACCAAGGATGGAAAAGTAACTGCTTTTGATCATAAAGGTGTTGCAAAAAAATCAAGAGAATTAGAACAATATAATATTAGTGATATTAAAAAATTTGAGTGT
>CAZKTT010000064.1:0-4595 GCA_964555755.1 uncultured Mycoplasma sp. | reverse complement strand
CTATTAATCTAATTGAACGCCTTTAACTACATTACTACCACTGGTTCTAGTAGCTATTATACTATCTATATTAGTAGTAGCACTACTATAGTTTACTGTTATTAAAGCTCCACTTGCATTAGCAGCACCATTAAATACCTGAGTATAACTTGTAGGATTACTATAAATATTAAGTGTTGCTTTCATATATCTAGCATTAGAAAACATCGCATTCATATTATTAGCATAAACTTTTAATGTTCCTATACTAGTTAAAGATGTAGCATTATAACCGGCATATGAAAACATATTATTCATAGATGTTGCACTTGTTGAATTCCAACTCGATAAATCCCCAATACTCCATGTAGTTGCATAATATCCGGCATCACCAAACATATAATCAAACTCAGTTACGTTTGATACATCCCAATTATTAAGACCAGTTAAGACAAATGATATAACTGAAGAATTATATCCAGCATTATCAAACATATTAACCATACGAGTTGCAATTGATGTATCCAAGTTAGCAAAATCTCCAGATCTAAGATTTACTAAATTATAGCACCATGCTGATGGATCTATCGGTTGAATCCTTTGTCCTATTTCTACTCTTGTTATACTATTTCTTTCATTATTCCATGGATGATCATACTGACCAACAATTACATAATTATTACTACTTGACATAGCAGCATAAGTATTTGTTACTGCTCCATGTTCTTGTGTATTAGTTACTCTATCTGATGCCTTTTCATTTATTATTAGCGTTCCATCTGTATATAATACTGTTGATGTTGTAGCATATGTTACTGTACAAGTTGTGGAACCTGTTACAGACGAAATTTTAAGAGTATTATTTGTAAGTGTCGCTGTCTGACCATTACTACAACTTACTGTTCCATAAGCATTAGTTTCATTTGGCAACAAATTGAATGAAACACTATCATTGTATCCTGCTGTTTTTGATGATGTATCATTTTCATCTACAACACCATTATTTACTACTACATTCACTGCATAGTTCATCTTTTCCCATACTGGATATAGCATTATTGTTTCGCCACCAGTTGTTAAATCTTTTACTCTTTGTCTTGCTTGGTATGTTGGAGTTGAGGAATCTTGAGTCGTACTCCATCCCTTGAATATATAACCTGGTCTAGATGAATACTCATTAAAATCTAGTAAGTAATCATAAGCTCCAACTGGTATTGTTTGAGTTATTGTTGATGATGAAGCTCCCATATCATATACTACTGTGTATAATTCAGTTATATTTGTTACTGTTGCAGTACATGTTCCTTTGTTACCAGCTTTATCCATGATATGACCTGTATAAACATCATTATCACTTACTTTCAAGAATGCTGTTTTATCTTCAAATCCCTCCCACGAATATGCTGTATCATCTATATCTGAATCACTACTTGTCATTGTTAAAATTTTGTAATCTGTTACTGTATTAGTAGGTTCAATTGTTATTGAACAAGTTGGTGCAACTTTATCAATTTTGTCTACTATTACTTCTTTTGCTTCACTTATGTTACCTTTAGAGTCTTTTGCAAAAACATAATATGTTCCTAAATCATAAGTATTTACTGTAGCGTATAATTTTGATGTAGATGCTTCCCAACCTGAATCATTCAAGGCAGGAGCTGCACTTGTTGATTTTACTAAATAACCCGCAATATCATTTAGTTTATCGCTTGCTGATATTTTTATTTGTTTATTAGTGTTTGACCATTTATCATCTACTCTTGCATATACGATTGTTGGTGCTGATTTATATGCGTCATCACCAGTATGCTGATTGGCGCTTGTATAAGTTCCAGATACATAGAAAGGTTTTAATGCTGTTCCTTGTCCTTGTAACATTGTATCTGCTTTTAAAGTTATCACAAGTTTTTTAGGAGTATTTGTGCTTAATGTTCCTATTGAATTGCTTGTAGTATATGCATAATATACTCCACTTGTTTTTTGTGATTCCACAGCATATGATGTGTTTGATGCTAGATAAAATGTTGTATTTGCTGTTCCTTCTTTAGCTCCAGCATACATTAAATCATCTACGATTAATGTACCAATTTTTGTTGTTGATGTGTTGCCTGAACAGATTCCTGTTGGAGCATTGTTATCAACTTTTGTTTTAGCTGCTGTACCTTCAGTACAGAATGTTTGAGTTGTTTTTATATATTGTTCTAATGAAGCAAGGTTTGTATTATAGAAACTTGTTAAATCACTTATTACTTCATCTGATACTATATTTATACTTCCGTCGCTATTAGTACTTAATATTCTCCAAGTTATATTACTACTATCTTGTTTTGTACCAAATACCAATCTATTATCTGGATTTCCTCTATAATAGAATTTGTCTCCAACTTTAACCATTCCAGAATTTTGATTTGCAGATGGTGATATATTTGTATAATCTGCTGTTTTAGTACTATCTGTAGCTTGTGATCTATTTAATGCATAATATCCTGGTGTTTTTGAATTATATGGTATTGTGTTATTCTTTCTAGATTCAGATAATACTATTATTTTATTTTCTAATGATCCACTTATTTGAGTTACATCATAATCGAACCATGTTCTTAAATAAAATGTTTTTGTTTCACCAGCTTTTATATAACCGTCATCTAATTTATATGTTTTATTTACATTTACTTCTGTTTCATCAACAAGTGCTGTTTCTTCTAGTTGATTTTCCATTATTGGTGATACTTCTGCATCACCTTTTAGAGATATTTTTGTTTTTGCTACATTGTCCATGTTAGATGTGTTCATTACATTTATTGTGGTGGTATAATATGCATCTACTGTACATGTATTTGATAAAGTATAAGTATAAGGTGTTTTAGTAAGTCCAATTTCATCAGTTGTTGGTGCTTCGTTTGTCATATTGATTGAACCATTGTCGCTCATTTCTACTTTTAGGCATCCTGTTTGTATGTTATTGACTTGATTTCCTGTTATATTAGCAGTAAATGCTGCATATGAAATCCCTATCACTAACATTAAAATACCTACTACTCCTGTTATTGTAAACGTTAATCTTCTTTTAACTTCTTTATCCATATCATCACCACTTTATCATATAACACAATTATATAATATTTTTCACATTATTTCAATAAAAAAACAATATATTTATATTGTTTTACTAGAAAATGTATATTAAGCCACAAGTTAGTATTATTGCAACTGAAGCTAGACTTAAAAATGCATTTAATATATTTTGACTTATATTCTTTTCTTTTGTTATTATTGGCTTTATATTAACTATTGCATAACCCAATAGTAATAATAGTAATATGCAGGCAAATACTAAGAATAATATTTTAATGATTTTTATTTTTAAGAAGAAACCTAATACTGTTAATACAATTAAAATGCTATTAAAAACTATACTAATTATTTTTAAGTAATTATACTTATGCTCATAAATATATACTTCTTTTCCATACTTAACTAAAAATACTAAACAAGTTAACAATATAAATATAGAGCTTATTATAAAACTTGCTTTGTCATAATTTCTCAATGGATAATATAGTAAGTAAGCAATACATAAAGGTATTATAATTATTTCTAATAATATCTTTTTATTTTTCATTTTTTCTCCTTTCTTCAAAAATGTTACTAAACAACGTAAATTTTGAATAATTTGGGTATTTTATAAATACTAGTTTTTCTTTTGTTGTAGGATGTATAAATTCTAATTTATATGCAAATAGTGCTAGTTGTTTTTTATCTTCTATTCCATATCTTTGATCTCCGTATAAAGGAGAATCAATATTCTTAAATTGTACTCTTATCTGATGATGTCTTCCGGTTGTTAAACTTATTTCTACTAAGGAATATATGTCTTTTTTTGCTATTGTTTTATATGATAATTTAGCATATTTACCTTTTTCTTTTGTAGTTATTATACTATTACCGTTTGATTCTTTTTCTATATAATTTTCTAGTACTCCCTCTTCTTTTGTAAGGTTGGGAATAACTGCTAAGTAAGATTTTTTAAATGTGTTATTTTTTATTTCTTCACTTAATCTTTTAGCAGCTTTACTAGTTCTAGCAAAAACCATTATTCCTCCGGTTGGCCTATCCAATCTGTGTACTAATCCTAAGTAAACATTGCCAGCCTTATTATACTTTTCTTTTATGTATTTTTTTAGAATAGATAATATATCTTCATCATTAGTATTATCACTTTGAGATAACATGTTTATTGGTTTTACTACTACTAGAAGATGATTATCTTCATATAATACTTCTATATCATTTTTCATAGCGTCCATATACTCCACATGGTAATACCAAACCATTTTTTGCTTTTATTCCAAGTTCTCCAGATGTTATTTTTCCTTTTTTGTCTTTCATACATAAATTTAAAATATTATTTATAACTATTGGTGATAAACCTGCTGTATATGAATTTATTATAAAGAATAATGGTTCTTTAACTAGTATTTTTTGACATAATTCTACTAAATTAAATAGATCTTTTTCTATATCCCAAATTTCATTTTTATTTCCTCTTCCATATGAAGGTGTCGGGGATCACCTTCTCGCGCAACAACCCGAACGAGACGCTCTCACAGGCGATC
>CAZKTT010000063.1:0-4739 GCA_964555755.1 uncultured Mycoplasma sp. | reverse complement strand
CACATTAGCATTAACTCTGTTATGTTCTTTTTTTGTTTGATATAAGAATTGATTAAACATAACCACACCACCAGAGAAATCAGTACCAAGAAGTACAGATGGTCCTGGATCTTTAATACTATCGAATATATAAGGATACATACCAGCCATAGTAGGACTAGGCATAATAGTACCTATTCTTTCTTCAATAACTTGTTTAGGAAAAATTGGTATTATAGATTTTAAAACTTGTTCTTGTTCAAATCTTAAAGGAACAGCTCTAAGTTGCATTGCATCTAAATAATTCTTGATTTGAACTTTTTTCAAATCCAAATCTTCTTTAGATGTACCAGATATAACAATATGCATTTGAAAATCAAATGTTTTAGATTGAGCTGCTGCTAATTGTTGGATAAATGATTCCAAAGTTTCGTAATCTTGTCTTATAGTTTCTTGATAAGTTACATCTTTTTCCTCTTGATATCTAATCTTCATTGAAGCAACTTCTTTATTAAGCATTTTAGTTAAAGTTTCAAATGGAACTGGAATGTGTTTAATAACAATCTTAACACCAGGTAAATTAGTAATATTAGACAAGAATCCTACACCTACGTAACGAGGATACCCTACAACAGTTAAAATTGTCATATACTTATCACTAGCTACGAAAATATTACTTGCGGTAAAATCAAGCCCCTTAGGAGCAACTTCACTTTTGAAAAAACTCATACTGGCATCACACCTCCAGAACTATATTTTTGACCTCCATTCAAGAAATTATCAATAATCATTCTTAGATCATCATTACTCGTTTGACTAGCATTAAGTCCTGCTACAGCCAAATTATTAATAATATTACGAAGTTTCTTTTCCATCATTTCTTTATTCTTTTCTTTAAATAGAATAAAATATTCGGTATCAACAACATCATTATTAATAAAGTAGTCCCCTTTTTGCATATCTTGAGCAATTATCTTACGAACTCTTTGATCTTGAGTTTTGTTATATAAAATTTGAAGTTCTGTTTGATAAACTGTAATATCAACTGGACGATCTGCAACGATAAGCCAAAATTCAAAATCCAAAGTATTATAAAAATTCATAAGTCCGATCAAAGCATTATCCATTGACGCTTGATCTAAAATGAAAATATTTCTAGGTTGTATTTTAACACCTGTAATCATTTCACTTTTATTATTATACATAATCCCATTACTAATAGCTTTCAAAGGAAGCCAATTTTCAGTATATTTAGCATTTTTTTGTGCTTCCTTAGGCATTTGTCTAACTGCAGGTCTGCCATTAGGAGCAGCACCTGGTTTGCCATTAGAATTTGGACTTTGATTTCTATTTTGATTTATTTGCCCTCCAGAAGGATTATTCATCTGATTGTTCATACTTATAACACCAACCTCTCCATATATATTTTCTTCTATTCACAAAATAGAAAAGGTACATTTCGTGAATAAAAACTCTAACATTATGATAATTAGGAACAGGGAAAACTAACATAGCACAAACTGCAACAGGTAAAATAATAAGTATTAATTGCCAGATTTCCCCAGTATTTAAAATAAGCAATAATATAAATGATATAAATGCTCCAACACCAAGTAAAATCATATCGAATTTAGTTAAAAATCCAAATATCAGAGTTTGTTTTTTACTATTAGCAGGAACTAAATAATTGTAATTCATCTAGTATCACTTCCTTTTTATTTTCTTCTATTATCATGTATTTCATCATATATAAGTTTTGCGGCAGAGTTTTCAAGATCACGTTCTCTTTCTGCGACATCGTGTTCTTTACGTGCAATTTCATTTTCTGCTGTTCTAATTTGATTACCAACGGTCCCAATTTCGCTAGTAAGAGTACCTTTCAACGTAGACATAGAGTTTGAATCTTTTTTGCCGGTAGCAGCATCTTCAGCATCGAATGAGGTAACATCATAGTTATATGAACGAATTGAATCAAGTGCTACTCGTGCGTTTTTATCCATTTTTTCTATTTTGTCTGGATCGTTATAAAGACTAACTTCATATTCTTTTGCTGCATCAAATGCTTTCTTTTGAGCAGATCTAAGTTCTGATTGAGATTCAGAAATAAGTCTAGCTCCTTCAGCTCTAGCATTAGCAATAGCAGTAGTTCTTTCTTGGTCGTTAGCATAAGTTGCGGTTTGAGCATTTCTTATCAATGCAGCAGCAGCAGATTTAGCAGTTTCCACATTTGCTTGTGCTAGTCTGAAAGAATCTACTTCTGCAACTTTGCCATCATAAACATTTTTGTTTAGAACGTTACTTTCAACTTTATCTTCAAATTTTTTGATCTCAGCTTTGGCACCTTCTTGCCTTGCTTGTTTTTGTTTATCAGCAAATAACGATGCCTTTTGTGCTGCAATTGCATCATGATCAGCTTCTATTTGATTCTTTTGCTTTTGATATTCACCAATACCCATATTTTCTTTCATTTCGCCAAACATGCGGCCAAATGTACTAGTGCCTTCAGGTAATTCTTTTTTGTATTGATTTGTTCTAGCAATGGATTGAGCTCCACCATATATATCTTTTTTAGATCCAGACCCTGCACCACGTAGACCACCTTGAATACCACTAAGTAACCTATTACCGATTCCGCCACCAGCGGTCACAGCACCTGCAGCAGCTCCAAGACCCATACCAACAGCAGCTCCACCTGCCATTGCACCAAGACCAGCAGCCTTTTTAAACATACCGCCGATTTCTTTGAATGAACCACCCATCTTAAATCCAAATATATTAGAAATTAAATCAGGTATTACTTTTATAAACACTAATACTCCAATAATATAGAATAGTTTTGCTAAAGCATGATCATAATTAATACCAAAGCCTTTCCAAACTTGATCCAGTATATCAATACCAATTCGTATAGCTAATAATTTAATAAATAAATCAACATAAACCGTTAAATATGTTTTTATCCATTGAGTGAATATTTTATCCTTTGGATCGACATAACAAATAATTGGAATTGGTGCTAAAACTTCAAGTAACATAAGTTTAAACTTACGGACAACCACATCGACACATAAGAATGCCAAATATATAATCAAACCAAGTCCTAAAATAACAGACATCATAAATTCTTGGATTATTTGTTCATCTTCAATTGCTTTACTCATAGCAGCCTTACCTTCAATTGTTGAAAGCATATCTGCTTGAACAGCTTCACATGCTTCTTTACCATCAGCAGTTTCAGCAGTACACTCTTGGAAACTTGACATAGCATTCGTAGCAAACTCTCTAGATTTCTTACGAACGCCTTTTAAAAGTTCAACATTAGTATCTTTAGTAGTTGCATCCACTGAAGAATTTTCTGTAAAAAACTTTTGACTATCGTCATCAACAGTGTAAGAACCAGTATTACCAGTTGGATCAGCCCTCAAATCTTTAGCAACTCTCAAAAACTCTGAATAAGTGTTATAACCAAAAAATCCAGTCTCTTTACAGTCAGCATCAATAGTTGAATCAACTAATGTAGGAGTACATTTTTTTATCGAACTAGCATTATTTGGATACGATTTAACAGCTTCCCATTTTCCTCCATTAGCTTTAAATGATTTTGGACAAGAAGTTGGAAAAGAATTTTTAAAAAAATCTCCACCAGATATCTGCTTATCTAATTTAGAATAACTACCATATGCTTCATTACCCCCAACATGATAAGTATAAGATGTATAAGTATAATTAGTACCTGCTACTTTTCTTTCTCCACCCTTACCTTCAAAAAAGCCTATTTTATAAACACTACTAATATTATATGTATGTCTAATATTCCTACTTTCCCCCGATATAGCATGACTTTTAACAAACGCATAATAACATTTTAAAGTAGGTTCAGCAGCATATGCAGTTTCAATAAAACTATTATTTTTCTTATACTCTGATAAAGCTGTTCCTCCAACAGACACAAGTTCTTTAGAACTTATCGGATCAACTGCAGCCTCTGTTTTCTTTTTACTACCGTTATCTGAAATTTTTACTAAGTTATTTATTAAGCCATCATCCGCTAAAAGAGCTTCCTCTATTTCGACAGCTAAGCCATCTTTCTTATTAAAAACTATTCCATCAGGAATAAACAATAAAAGAAGCACAATTACTAAAACAACCCTTATCAAAATCTTACCTGCACCAGCATTAGAATCATTAACTAAATCTGGATTGGCAAGCATTTGGAGCATAGAAATAGTAATTCTAAACAACATGAAAACACCTGCGATAGTGTAAATTACAGTAGAAATATCTTGAAATGTATAATTAGCTAAACTACCATGTCCACTTTCAACAAGTTCTATCATTATATCGTAAACATAGGCTACTACACTATAAAGTGCACTAACTATATCAAATTTTATAGCAGACCAAACGCTACCAAGAATAAGAAAATCAAGCATGCATTAACCTCCTATTTCCCCCAACTACCAACATTACAACCATTAATACCAATGCCTGCACCCCAAAATATAACATCCAAAAGAGTTGGTATAAAGAATATTCCGATACCAATTACTACTCTTTTAATTGATTTTGTTCCTGCCTTCTTCATTTGACTTTCGTCTTGTGCTATAACAGCACTAGCTATATCAACAGTACAAAGAATCACAACCAAAACTGGAACTGCAGCTTGTATAAAAGAATAAACATCTATCAAAATATCATTAAATTTTTGTCATAATAACATACATTCTGAAGAAACTTTTGATGAAGAAGAAAATGTAAGT
>CAZKTT010000062.1:0-4742 GCA_964555755.1 uncultured Mycoplasma sp. | reverse complement strand
GATAACGTTTCTACAGTAGGAACAATAAATTTAGATTATAGAAGTTTATATTTACATTTTGAATGTGGCCTTTATATGGAAAAAGTAAAATGTATAGCTAACATAAAAAAAGATATATTAGATACAATATCCAAAAGCCAGGAATTAACAAAAAAAGATGTAAAACCATCTTTCTTAAAAGGAATGCTTCAAGCACTACTTAGATTAATAGCGCCATTAATGTAACTAATAAAAAAATAAAGATATAAATCTTTATTTTTTTATTATATTAATAATTTTCTCTTTCACTTCATCAGAAGCATTAATGATATCAAAACTGTATTTATTATTATACATATTATTTTCCTTTAATATATCATTTACACGTTTAGCAATACCTGCTGCCCCATCAATAAATATAGGATTTCCTAGTATTGAAGCTATCTCATCTTTAACGATAGGGAAATGAGTACAGCCTAAAACAACTACTTCAATATTTTTATAATTACCTAAAAGGTTTTTTAAATATTCATATGAATTTCCATTTTTTTCTATAAGTTCTGCTAATAAAGGAGCTTCAATTAATCTGAAATTATTAACTTTATATTTTTTTAACAACTCATTAAATCTTTCACTATCACCAGTTCCTTTAGTAGTTAAAATAATAGTATTTTTATCTTTGTAATAATCATAAGCTACTTTAATCGCAGGTTCTGTTCCAACAAAAATCATATCGTTATATTTTTTTCTTATATCTTTCAAGACCATTGTAGTAGCAGTATTGCATGCACAAACTACAATCTTAGGATCATAGACAAGAAGTTTTTTAATAATTTGATCAACAATAAAGAACAATTCCTCTTTTGTTTTATTGCCATATGGATTGTTTTCGGTATCAGGATAATAAATATAATTTTCATTTGGCAAAGCTCTCATAACCTCTTTTAAAATGGTAGAACCACCAATTCCTGAATCAAAAAAAGCAATAGGACGTTTATCCATAATATCACCACAAAAATTATAACATAAAAACTTATATTGTAGTATAATATAATTAAGCCGATTTAGTTTAGTGGTAAAACAGATGCATGGTAAGCATCAGAGATCAGTTCAATTCTGTTAATCGGCACCATTATTAAAGTTTTTTGCTGAAATAGCTCAGTAGGTAGAGCAATTCACTCGTAATGAATAGGTCGCAGGTTCGATTCCTGTTTTCAGCACCATTATTTAGATTATTTTAACATTTAATAAAATCGCATTTATAAGGAGGAATTATGGATAATAATTTATTAGAAGAAGAAAGAAAAAGAAATGAAATAGCCATGGAAAATAGATTTGGTTATTTTAGAGAGTTAGATGATGATCAATTAGAACAAGCGCTAGAAAACTTAAAAAAAGAACTTGGAGATTGGGAAGAAATCTATACAAGTGATAATGCGATTTCTGAGGCAAAATCTGATGCCTGGACAGAAATAAAGTTTAATGAAGAAAAGATCAGTTTTGTTAATAAAGTGTTAGCTGAAAGAAATAAAGGAAAAACAAGATAGTTTTAGCAATAAAATGTTGACAAAAGCATATAGTTTATGTATAATTTAACATGTAAAAAAAGGAAAGAGATGTATTTATCCACCTGATAGCAGATAGCTATAGGTAAACAGCCAAATAAAAATATAATAAATATTGTTTTTTATGGTGGATTAGAGTACATTTCGTACTCTTTTTATATTTTATGGAGGTGTTTCATATAGCAAGCAAAAGTAATGAAATGTTATGTAACGAACAAATTAATATTCCCCATGTTCTAGTAATAGGACCAAATGGAGAAAAAATGGGAATCAAAGCAATAGGAGATGCTCAAACTATTGCTAGTTATGCTGGTTTAGATCTAGTTCTAATTAGTGCAAATTCTAACCCTGCAGTTTGTAAAATTATGGACTTTAATAAGTATAAGTATGAAAAGGCTAAGAAAGAAAAAGAAAACAAAAAAAGACAACAAGCTAATAATGCTGAATTAAAGGAATATCGTCTTTCTCCAGTTATCGATATTGGAGATTTTGAAACAAAAGTAAGAAATGCATCTAAATACTTAGTAAAAGGACATAAAGTAAAACTAAGCATTAGGTTTAAAGGTAGACAAATAATGCACCCTGAACTTGGTGAAGAAGTTATGAACAGATTTGCAGATAAGACAAAGGAAATAGCTATAATTGAACAAACAGCAAAACTTGAAGGTCGTAACATGACTATGCTTTTAGCACCTATCAAAGAAAAGAAATAGGAGGACAGAAAATATGGGAAAAAACAAAATTAAAACTCATAAAGGAACTAAAAAAGTTTTAAATATAAGACAAAGTGGTTCAATAACAAAATTAAATGCTGGGAATAATCATATGACTGGTAAAAAGTCTCCTGCACAATCAAAAAAAGCTGGAGCAAAATCAGAACTTAGTAAATCAGATTTAAAAAGATTTAAAAACGTAATTTAAGAAAGGAGTATTATAACATGACAAGAGTAAAAAACAGCGTAACAACACGCGCCAGAAGAAAAAAAGTATTAAAAAAAGCTGAAGGTTATTTTGGAAGCAAACATAGATTATACAAAACAGCACATGAACAAGTAATGCATTCTGAAAGATATGCCTATCGCGATAGAAAACAAAAGAAAAGAGAATTTAGAAAGCTATGGATCACTAGAATTAATGCTGAATGTAGAGTTAATGGAATAAGTTATTCAAGATTTGTAGATGGTTTATCAAAAGCAGGAATAGAAATAAATAGAAAAATGCTTTCAGAACTTGCTATCTATGACAAAGAAGCATTTAGTAATTTAGTAAAAATAGCAAAAGGAGAAAAACCTGCTTCAAAGAAAGTAGTAAAAGAAGAAAAGGTTGAAAAGAAAGAAGTAGAAAAGAAAGAAACTGTTAAAGAAGAAAGTAAAGATCTTTCAAAATTAACAGTAGCAGAATTAAAGAAATTAGCAAAAGAACAAAAAGTTGAAGGATATTCTACAATGAAAAAAGCTGAACTTATATCAGCATTAAAATAAACATACTAAAGAATTTTAATATCTAGTGCCAAATGGTGATATTATTTTGAATTTAGTAGAAGAAAAAACGAAGGAGGAATTATTATGACAGTAGTGTCAATGAGTTATTTATTAGAAGCAGGAGTTCACTTCGGACATCAAAAAGAAGATGGAATCCAAAAATGAAAGAATATATTTATACATCAAGAGATGATATTTATATAATTGATTTACAAAAAACAGTTAAACAACTAGAAGAAGCTTATGAAGAATTAAAGAAAATCGTAGAAAAAGGTGGAACAGTTCTATATGTAGGTACTAAAAAACAAGCTGTTGAAGCTGTAGAAGAAAATGCTACAAGAACTAACATGTTCTTTGTAAACGAAAGATGGCTTGGAGGTACTCTAACAAACTTTAGAACAATTAGAAACAGAATAAAAAGATTAGATGAAATAGAACAAATGGAAGAAGATGGAACATTTGAACTATTACCTAAAAAAGAAGTAGCTAAAATCAAAAAAGAATACGAAAAATTAAATAGAAATCTTCGTGGTATCAGAGAAATGAAAAAATTACCACAAGCATTAATTATCGTAGATCCAAGACAAGAAGAAATAGCTATTAAAGAAGCAAGAAAATTAAATATACCTGTATTTGGTATAGTAGATACAAACTGTGATCCAGATATGGTAGATTATGTAATTCCTGCTAACGACGATGCAGTTCGTGCAGTAAAAATAGTAATCGGAGCTCTTACTAATGCTATCGCAGAAGTAAATGGTAACGAATTAATGGAATGCGTAACTCCTGAAGATCAAAAGAAAGCAACAAAGAAAGAAGAAACAGTTGAAGAAGTAAAAGAAACTAAAAAAACAACAAAGAAAGAAACAGAACCTGAAGTAAAAGAAGAAAAAAAGGCAACTAAAGAAGTAAAAGAAGAACCTAAAAAAGAAGAAAAAGCAACAAAGAAAGAAACTAAAAAGAAAGAAACAGTAGACTTATCTTCAAAAACTTTAACATAATTAACAGATATAGCTAAATAAATATGATTAAAAGTTTATAGCACAATGAAAAAAGCTGATTTAATCGCAGCACTAAAATAAAAAGGAGGAAAAATATGTTTACTGCACAAGATGTAAAAAGTTTAAGAGAAAAAACCGGAGCTGGAATGATGGATTGCAAAAAAGCTCTACAAGAAACAAATGGTGATATGGAAGAAGCTATCACTTGGCTTAGAGAAAAAGGAATATCAAAAGCTGCGAAAAAAGCATCTAGAATCGCAGCAGAAGGATTAACTAAAGCTGTAGAAAATGGTAACAATGCTGCAATTATTGAAGTTAATTCAGAAACTGATTTCGTAGCAAAAAATGAAGCATTTACAAGCTTTGTAGATAACCTAGCAAACACTATAGTAGATTCAAATGTAACTACTATGGAAGAAGCAAATAAATTAACAATAGATAACGATACAGTAGAAAATGCTATCATAGCATTAACTGCTAAAATCGGAGAAAAAATATCTTTCAGAAGATTTGAAAGAGTAACAAAAGAAGACAACCAAGTATTTGGAATATACTCTCATATGGGAGGAAAAATTACTACTCTAGTAGTTCTTGAAGGATCTACTCCAGAAGTAGCAAAAGATGTTGCAATGCATACCGCAGCAATGAGACCAAGCTATTTAAATAGTGAAGAAGTTCCATCAGATGTTTTAGATAAAGAAAAAGCAATTATGAAA
>CAZKTT010000061.1:0-4760 GCA_964555755.1 uncultured Mycoplasma sp. | reverse complement strand
TCCCATTAGTTTTATATCTCCTCCTCCAAGAGATTCTCTTTTAAACAATGCATTACCAATTAACATTAAGAAATACATTAAAGCAAATAACATTGCTCCATAAAGAACATAAGTACAAGCATCTAATATACCATGCTTAATAATATTAGCAATAAATATTAGAATACCTCCCCCTAATAAAATACTATCTGGTATAACATAATAATTTAAATCTGAAACAACTATTATAGAAAATAATGAACTAATTATTATTAGTATAGCAGTATCCATACTAAAGCCGAATGAATAGTAACTAAGTGCAAATAAAACTCCTGTTATTAATTCGACTATAGGATACATTATACTTATTTTATTTTTACAATTTTTACATTTGCCCCCTAAAAATATATAAGATATAACTGGAATCATTTCATAAAACTTTAAAGTATGTCCACATTTCATACAATGACTATGAGGATAAACAATATTTTCATTTTTAGGAAGTCTAAATCCTAAAACATTATAAAATGATCCAAATACTAATCCAAATATAAAGAATATTACTACATAAAGTGTTGTCATAACTTACCTATAAAATAGTACCATAGAATGAGAACATTGGCATTACTACTGATACTACTACTATACCAACAATTATAGCAATTAATATAATCATTACTGGTTCTATAAATGTATTAATTCTTTTAACAGTATTAGCATGTAATTCTTCATAATATGAGGCAACATAACTCATCATCATTGGAAGTCGTCCAGTGTTTTCACCAGTTACTAACATTTCATAAGCAACAACTGGAAAAGCCCATTTACCTTCAAAGGCATCACTTATATGAGCACCTTTTGATAAGTATACTAACGCTTCATCAATGATATCTTTAAATATTTCGTTTTTTGAAACAGAGCCTAAAATTGTCATTGAATCAGTAATAAATACATTATGGTGTAAAAGTGAAGCAAACGTTTTAGTAAACATTGTAACTTCCCTATAGATTATAATGTTTCCGAAACCAGGTAACTTCATTACCAAAGTCTGCATAGTTTTTCTAAATGGTTTGACATATTTATAAAGGAGCACAAATGCTACGACAAATGCCAGTAGTACTCCACCAATAATATATTTATAAGTAACTAAAAAATCACTTAAAGATAATACTATTTGTGTGATTAAAGGTAATTTAGCATCTTGTTGTTCAAATAAAGTAACGAAAGATGGAATAACCCAAGTTAAGATGAATACTAAAACTCCGATAGCAAATACAAACAAAATACTTGGATAAATCATAGCACTTATTGCTTGTCTTCTTGTTCTATCAATAGAATCATAGTATTGTTGCATATCATCAAGTATTTCTGGTAAATCACCTGTCATTTCGGCTGTTCTTACCATGTTGATAAGTAAAGGTGGAAAAACTTTTCCTTGTGAAACTAAAGCACTTGAAAAGCTCTCACCCTTAGATAATTCATATATTATATTTGAATATATTCTTTTTTTATCAGCCTTTACTGATTGTCTTTCCAAAATTCTAATTGAATCAATTAAAGGAATACCAGCCTTTAAATATGTAGAAAGTTGTGTAAGCATAAAAGCAAGTTCAGACATGCTCAAGCTTCCACCAAGTTGTAATGATAAAACTGAATTTTGAGGTTCAATCTTTAATACTTTTAACCCATCATTTTGTAAATAAGTAACAACTTCAGATTGATTATAAGCATCCAAATATCCAACAATCTTTTTACCCTTTTGATCAAGCACAGTGTATTTAAACTTTGTTTTCTTTTGTAATGTATCAGCTTTTAAATCCTCTTTTTTAGGATTTATTTGTCCAGCTGGTGCTTGGGCATTAGGGGCAGCTTCTTTATTTTCAGGAGCAGCAGTTGCAGTAGCATTAGGATCTGCAGTAGGAGCTGCTTCTTGATTAGGTACATTATTTGGTTCATTTTGATTCATAATAAAACACCATCCCTATTCTATTCATATAATAATTTTAACCGATAAAACGCTTATAGTCAATTGCGAACAAATCTTTTTTCTAAAAATTGTCGCTTTTTTTAAAATATCTCATAAATTATATTAGGAGGATGTCTATGAATAATAATTATTTTAATATTCCAAATACAAATTTAATGAGAAATGTTCCTTTTTCTAGTGTGCCCCCAACGAGACCCGTAATACCATTACCTAGATTTAGTTCTTTATTTAGAAATACTCCGAATGCACCAATAAATACAGGTCAAAAAATAACTTTCTCAGGAATTTTAAATGGAGCAAGTAAAACACTTGGAGTAATAAATCAAGCTATTCCTGTTTTCTATCAAGTAAAACCAATATGGAAAAATGCTAAAACCATGTTCAGAATTGTAAAAGAAATAAACAACACTCCTAGCGATAATAAAACAAACACTAATCAAGCACAAAAAGAAGCAAAAAAAGAAGAGCTAAGCACTCCTACTTTCTTTGTTTAACTTTTCCAATATTAAATCTTTAATTTGTTCTTCTCCATAATTCATGTTTTCTATAATAGCAGCTTTATTACCACTTTCTTGATAATTGGTAACATTAAATACTTGGTCTTCTAAATTTAGATATTTATAATAACAAGAACATGAAGAAAGTTCAATTACTACTTTAGGCATATCTATAGGTAGTAATTTTTTTATGTATTCGTCATCTTTCATATCTAAAAGATTTATAGATGGAACACTTATTACTCTTGATTTAACCATACTCCTTTCTAAATTATTACTTAGTTTTAATGCAATATTAACTTCACTACCACTTGCTAAAATAGCAATATCATCATTTTCACTTTCTTTTAATGCATATGCCCCATTTTCTACTTTATTAATATCAGTATTATCACATAATGGTAATATATCTTTGCTAGCAATAATTACTGTTGGCCCAGAATTTTTAAGTGCCATTTTATATGCTCCGATCATTTCATTTCGATCACAAGGTCTTATAACTGTTACATTAGGAATTAATCTTAATATATCAAGTTGTTCTATAGGCATATGAGTTGGTCCATCTTCACCAATTAAAACGCTATCATGAGTAAATACATAAATTGTTTTTAAATTCATCAAAGCAGCCATTCTAATACTAGGTATCATATAATTAGAAAATGATAAAAATGTACTAGTTACTGCCCGTATATTCATAAGTAAAATTCCATTTAATATAGCACTAGTAGCAAGTTCTCTAACACCACATGTAATATTCTTACCTAATCTATCTTTTTTAGAATAAATATTTTTATTATCAAAATAAACTTTTGTCGAAGCACTAGTATCAGTAGTTAAACATAAAATATCTTCGTTATTTAAATTATTAAAAATTATACGAGAAATATCACGACCAGAGTAAGAAGTTTTACTACTAAATTTAAAAATAATATTGTCTAAATCATAATCTATATGTCCTTTTTCAAATTCTAAATACTTTTCTTTTTCTTTTTCTCCAGCACTTTCTAAAAAAGTATTTCTATTTTCTTCAAATATTTTTAATTCAGGTTCACATCTAGAAAATATAGATTCATTCATATATTCAAATGCTTCATTTAAAACAGTATATTCAACATCTCTTATTTTTAATTTCTTTTTTATATTTTTAATATCAACTTCATCCAAAGGTTTACCATGAACTACTCCAGTATTTTCATATTTAGAATCTTTTCCAATAGTTGTTTTTATTTGTATTATTGAAGGTTTTTCTTTTTCTTGTTTAGCTTTTTCTATCAATCTATCAAATTCATCTAAATTATAAGCATCATCTAATAAATGAGTATCCCATCCTAATGCTTTAAATCTATCTAAAACATTTTCAGATAAAGTGTTTTTTACACTTCCATCTAAAGAAATTGAATTAGAATCGTATAAAACAATTAGCTTTCCTAATCCTAAATTACCAGCAATTGCACCAGCTTCATAAGAAATACCTTCCATCATATCCCCATCACTACAAAAAGCATAAGTATAATGATCAATTAGACTAGTTTTTTGAGATTTATATCTTTGATTTAGGTATGTTTCTCCAATTGCCATACCAACTGCAGTAGCAAAACCTTGCCCTAAAGGTCCAGTAGAACAATCTACCCCAGGAGTTTTAATTTCTGGATGCCCAGGAGTTTTACTTCCATATTTTCTAAACTCTTTTAGATCATCAAGTGATATATCAAAACCACTCATAAACAAAGTAGCATATAAAAGAGCTGAACCATGACCAGCAGACATACCAAATCTATCTCTATTAATATAATTTGGATTTTTATTATCGAGAATTAAATGTTTTTGATAAAGTCTATAAAGTATTGGAGCAGCACCTAAAACTATACCAGGATGCCCACTTTTTGCACTATTAATCATGTCTATACCCAATGCCTTTATATTATTTATAACCATAGTATCAAAATATTTAGCATTATCTTCATTACCCTTATTTATATTAATAATAGCCATATTATCACTTCCTACTACTGTATTATATCAAAAAATCAAATTTTAGACAAAATAAAACTGTAAATGACTTACAGTTTACTTAGAATCAAAAATCATTATTTTGATTATATCCAGAATAACCATTTATTTGATTGTAACTATCGATAAGTGGTTTGTTTGGATCTGTTGAATTATTGCTAGTATTTTGATCAATATTAGTACTAAAATCAGTATTTATGCTAGGAATAGTAGGAACAGGTTCAACTCCAACTGAATTATTCACACCTGGATTAAAACCATTAGTATCATTTACAGGATTTTGATTA
>CAZKTT010000060.1:0-4846 GCA_964555755.1 uncultured Mycoplasma sp. | reverse complement strand
TTACAAAACCAATAAAGAATGGTGATGCAACTCCTAGAGCTCCTAAAATTATGTTTCCTAAATTAAGTCTTTTGAATAATAATAGTGCTAATAAAACACACGCTAAAATAACTACTATATAAATAACTTTAAGTACTTTTCTACTAGTAGTTATAACTTCATTTAAATTTTCAACGTCTAAATCAACTTTTTTCTTTCTCATCTTTAATCACCATTTAAATTATACCAAAAAACTTATTAAAAAAAAAGCATTAATAATTTAGAATACTAATATTTACAAATAATTAAACCATATTCATTAAAATAATATTATTAAAAAAAATAAAAAGTACTAATACTAGTACTTTATTACATCATATCGTCCAAAACTTCTTTATCAAGTTCCATCTTTTGTTGAAGTTTATCTTTGACGTCTTTTTTCTTATTTTTAGGAAGTCCCATATAATAAGATGCTCCTGCTATCATAGAAGCTCCCATTACATACATAGCAGCTTTCCCTACTTTATTCATTTAATCACCTCTAATTATAATATAGTCTAATTTTTAAAACTTATACTATCAATTAGAAATTTTTTTAATGATGTTCTTCTATTATCATCTTTATCTGTTAACACTGCTCTTTTAAATGCTGATTCTTCCCCTAGTAAAATCAGTTTTGTTTTTGCTCTAGTTATAGCAGTATATATTAGTTTATTATAAAGCATTATATTATAAGTATTTAGTATAGGAACTATTACTACAGAAAACTCACTACCTTGTCCTTTATGAACACTTATCGTATAACCTAATCTAATATTATCTAAATCTTTTAACTCATATACTACTAAATTACCATCAAAATCAATAACAACTTCTTTTTGATTATTTATTCTAATAATTTCTCCTATATCGCCATTAAAAACATTATCCTCAACATTATTTATTAAATGAAGAACTTTATCACCCTCACGATAAGTAGTGCCATTACGAATTATTTCATTTTTACTTTTGCTTTTCTTGTTTAAAATATCTTGGATATATAAATTTAATCCATCTATCCCATTATCACCTTTATACATTGGAGCTAAAACTATAATGTCATAAATAGACATATCTTTATACTCTTTAATATAGTTTTTCAATTTATCTTTTAAATTACTCTTATCACATGAAACAAATTCTAAATCATCTGAAGTATTAAATAAAGAAAAATCCATTTTCTTATTTGGTATATCTACTGCTAATAAATTAATATTAGATCCTTCTTTTTGCCTATACAGTTTTTTCAAATATGTACAAGGTACAATATCACTTAAAATAATATCCTTTAAAACTTGCCCTGGACCAACTGAAGGTAATTGATTATAATCACCAATCAAAACTATTCTGGTACCAACTTCTAAACCTAAAAGCAAATTGTAAAATAATTCTGTATCTAACATACTAGCTTCATCTACAATAACAAATTTCACAGTACTTTTATTTTCTTCATTTATTAAAAATGTATCACTTTCTTTATTCCATTTTAAAAACCTATGAATAGTATAGCTAGGTAAAAAAGATACATTACTCATTCTTTTACTAGCTCTACCTGTCGGAGCAAGTAATACAACATCATTCATTAGTTTTTCCCTAGATAAACCATATATTTTTTGATATAGATCAGTTATTGCTTTAATAATTGTTGTTTTTCCTGTTCCAGGTCCTCCAGTTATAACAGATATTTTATTATTTAGTGCACTCCCAATAGCACTCTTTTGTTCTTTATTAAAAGTAACATTATATGATTCTTCTAATTCACTCAAATATTTATCATAATTTAAAGTTTCAAAATTTCTAGTTAATAAACTTATTCTATTAGCGATGTATTTTTCACTATTATAAACTTTTACTAAGTAATACTTATTTTCGTCGATCAACAATTTGTTTTCTTTTACTAAATTAGTTATTCCAGCATTTATATCTTCATCTAAAACATTTAATAACTTTTTTGTATAATACATTAATTCATCATATAACATATAAGTATTACCACTATTAAAAGAATAATATTCCATAACATATATTATTCCATAACTTATTCTATCTATATTATCTAAATCAACATTTAACTTATTTCTTATTTTTTCTAGTTTAGGAAAAGTTATATCTTTAATACTATCTATTAATGAATAAGGATTATCTAAAACATCACTTGTAGTACCATAATAGCTTTGTATTTTTAAAGCATCTTGCATATTAAATCCTAGTTTTATAAGTTTCATTACATCCTCATAACTTGATTTATAAGAAATAATTGTATCGTAAATTACATCTCTTTGTTTCTTTGTAACTGTAGGAACCGTAAGTAATATATCATAATCATTAGCAATTATATTTAAACAGTTTTCACCTAGTACTTCTACTATTTTAGTAGCTTTCTTTTTACCTATTCCTTTAAAAAGAGAAGACGATAAAAAATCTATAATGTGATCTTTATCATCAGGTAATATAATTTCATATGATGAAACATTAAACTGATTACCATACTTTGGATGATTAACAAATGAACCTTCTAATTTATATAGATCTATTTCGTTTAATTCTGTGAAATATCCAGTAAAGACAACACTTCTATCTTTTATTTCTAAATCTGTCTCACGAACTTTAAAGAGTCCTACGACATAACCGGAATCACCTTTAAAAATATATTTGTTAAAATTGCCTTTGATATATCCCATCTAATCACCAATAAAATTATATCATATTATTAATGTTAGTATAAATTATTAATTTATAAATTAAATGTTTTCGGCCACACTACTTATAGGTGTTTATTATGATAGATAAAATAATTAATAGATTAAAAAATGATTTTAATAACTCTCCCGATATAATATTTAGAAAAGTGAAGATAAATAAAACACAAATACTTCTTATTTACAATGTTACTTTAACTAGAAGTGATAATATAAATGAATTCATTCTAGAAAAACTAATTACCAAAAAAAGAATAACTAAAAAAAATATTTTAGATCATATAGCAAATGTTATTCCTGAAAATGTAATAGAAAAGGTAAAAGATAAAGACGACCTATATACTAAAGTAGGTTCTGGATTTACTATTATAATTTTGGAAAATGGTAAAGTTTTAGCTATAGAAACTAGAGAAAACTTAGCTAGAGCTATTACTGAACCTTTAACAGAACAATCAATAAGTGGTCCAAAAGATGCCTTTGTAGAAAATTATCAAACTAATTTAGGTCTTATTAGAAAAAGAATAAAAGTAAAAGATCTAACTATTAAAGAAAAAACTATTGGTAAACAATCTAAAACAAAAGTAGCAGTTTTATTTATGAAAAACATTGCAAAAGAAAACCTTGTAGAGGATACTTTAAAAAAACTAGATAAAATAAACATTGATGGTGTTTTTGATAGTACAACAATACGAGAATGCATAGAAGAAAAACATAGCATATTTCCTACGATTATAACTACTGAAAGGCCTGATACTGCATCACTATCACTTCTAGAAGGAAAAGTATGTATAATGGTAGAAAACTCTCCTTATTTGTTAATAATACCTACTTTTTTTAGTGATCTATTTCATGCAAGTGAAGATAATTATCAAAATAATTATAATGTATCTTTTACTAGAATCATTAGATACTTATCATTTTTTATAGCTATATTTTTACCAGGTATATATATAGCAATCACAACTTATAATCATGAAACTATACCTGTTACTCTTCTAGCAAATTTTGCAGCCCAAAGATCAGGAGTCCCCTTTCCCGAAGTAATCGAAGCTTTAGGACTAACTTTAGTTTTTGAAATATTAAGAGAAAGTGATATTAGAATGCCTCATTTAGCAGGAACAGCTATTTCTATTTTAGGAGCTATAGTTCTTGGTGATGCTGCAGTATCCGCTGGAATCGTTTCTCCTATAATGGTGATAATAATTGCCTTATCTGCCATAGCATCATTAATGTTTTCTGATGTTGGCATGGTCAATGCCATTAGATTTTGGAAAATTATTTTTATTCTATTTGCAACATTCGAAGGTTTAGTTGGAATATTTTTAGCAAACATCTTATTAATAATTGATTTATCATCACTAAGTTCATTTAAAAAACCTTATTTATATCCATTGATACCTTTTAATAAAAAGTTTCTAAAAAGTGTTTTAATTAAAGAAAAAATAGAAAAAAACACTAAAAGAATGCCTATCTTAACAGACAAAAATTATACTAAGGAGGATTTATGAAAAAAGTTTTGGTTTTAATTATTTCTCTTTTACTTGCAGGATGCAGCTATTTAGAATTAAATGATTTAGCTATAGTTTCTGCTGTAGGAATTGATTACCAAGATAATAATTTTATATTAACAGCACAAATTATGGATGTAAAAAGTAACAATGCTGGAACAACCGAACCTGGAGCAATTATCTATACAGGAAAAGGAAAAACTATTGCCGAAGCTACTCGTAATTTTTACTTAAAATATCCTAAAAATATTTATTTTGAGCATTTAGAAATGATGATTTTAAGTAAAGAAGCGGTAAACAATAAATTAGAAGATATTTTTGATTACTTTATTAGATCTCCCGAAGCTAAAACAACTCCCTTTGTCTTAATATCAGAAAATGAAACTGCTGGTGCAATATTAAATCCCAGTAATGAAAAAAAAGGAAGCTTCCCAACAGAAGATATTAAAAGTGTTTTAATGGATGCAAGCAATAGAAATGGTACTATAAGTCAAATAACTTTAGAAGATTTTTTCAGCACTTACTTAAAAAAAGGAATAGATCCCATTGTACCTTTAATAAAAACAGAAGAAAAAGGAAATACTGCAAGTAGTACTACAATTTGTGGTATGACTCCCATAA
>CAZKTT010000059.1:0-4858 GCA_964555755.1 uncultured Mycoplasma sp. | reverse complement strand
ATTATGACAATATTGTAAAATTTATAGAAAATGCTAACAATCATAAAGGATTAGAAATAGGTTCACGACATATAACTATTTCTACATGTGGAATAGTACCTAAAATATATGATTTTGCCAAATTGCCTTATCAAGTTAATTTAGCAATAAGTCTTCATGCTCCAACAGATGAACTTAGAAACAAGCTAATGCCTATTAATAAGGTATATCCTCTAAAAGAATTGATGAAAGCAGTAAAATACTATTTAAATGAAACTAATAGAAGAATAACATTTGAATATATTTTACTTGATGGAATCAATGTTTCAAAGGAAAATGCTTTATTACTTACTAAGTTAGTAAAAGGACTTAATGCTTATATAAATTTAATTCCTTATAATGAAGGAAGTAATAATCTTTATAAAAAACCTAAAAATGATAAAATAATGGAATTTTATGATATAATTAAAAAGGAGAATATAAACGTGACCATAAGAAGAGAATTTGGATCAAATATATCTGCAGCATGTGGTCAACTAAGATCAAAGAAGGAGGAATAATGTGAAGACATTTTATTTAACAGATACTGGAGTAGTTAGAGATCACAATGAAGATAGTGTAATTATTGTTTCCAGTGATAACAATACTACACTTATGGCTGTTGCAGATGGAATGGGTGGACATCGAGCTGGTGAAATAGCATCTTCAATTGCTATATCTAACATTAGTAAACGTTTTACGGAAAGTTTTTTCAAGCTCTCAAAAGCTGAAGCTGTTGAATGGATTAAAGAAGTTGTTAATGAAATAAATAGTACTATTTTTAAATACACTGAAGAAAATCCAGAGAGCAAAGGCATGGGTACGACTTTAGTACTAGCAATAATAACTGAAGAATATATCTTATTTGGTAATATTGGTGATTCTTCAGGATTTGTTATGAAAGATAAAACAATCCATAAAGTAACAAAAGATCATACTTTAGTAAATCTTCTTGTAGCAGCAGGGGAACTAACAGAACAAGAAGCAGAAAATCATCCGAAAAAGAATATTTTAATGAATGCACTTGGTATAAATGATCCAATTGAAATAGACATATTTGATTGTAGTTTAGATATAGAAGAAATTCTCTTATGTTCTGATGGGCTTACAACAATGATAAGTTTTGAACAGATAGAAAAAGTATTAAATGGTGAAGGTACTTTAGAAGAAAAAGTAATAAAATTAATAAAAAAAGCTAATAACAGGGGTGGCAATGATAATATATCGGTTGCTTATTTAGTAATGGATAAAGGAAGTGATATAGCATGATAGTAAAAGGTCAAAAGGTAAATTCTAGATATGAAATAATTAAAACAATTGGAGAAGGTGGAATGGCAAATGTCTATCTAGCAAAAGATATAATTTTAGATAGAAAAGTAGCCATAAAAGTATTGCGTGGAGATCTAGCAAACGATGAAAAATTTGTTAGACGTTTTCAAAGAGAAGCACTATCAGCTTCTAGTTTATCTCATCCTAATATCGTAGAAATATATGATGTTGGCGAAGATGATGGCGATTATTTCATAGCTATGGAATATATTGAAGGAAAGAACTTAAAGCAATTATTAAAAAAACGAGGAAAGCTAACATGTGCTGAAGTAGTAGACATAATGCTTCAAATAACAAGCGCTATGTCTGTAGCACATGATAGTTTAATAATTCACCGTGATTTAAAACCACAAAATATTTTAATAAAAGATGATGGAGAAATAAAAATAACTGATTTCGGTATAGCAATGGCCTTAAATGCTACGCAACTTACACAAACTAATTCTGCTATAGGTTCAGTACATTATTTTCCTCCAGAACAAGCTAATGGTAAAGGTTCAAGCCTAAAAAGTGATGTTTATTCATTAGGAATAATGATGTATGAGCTTTTAACAGGTACACTTCCTTTTAGAGGAGATAATGCAGTAGAAATAGCACTTAAACATTTAAAAGAACCTATTCCAAAAATAACTGCAGAACTTCCAGAAACACCTCAAAGTATTGAAAACATAATAATTCGTGCAACCGCAAAGAATCCAAAGAATAGATATGCAAATGCTGGTGAAATGTATAATGATTTAACTACATGCTTAAACCATGAAAGAGAAAATGAACCACCAGCAGAATTAAAATATGATGAAGGTGTAGATGAAGACACAATTATAGTTAAAAATGATAATGTAGATAATAGTTTAGTAAAAGAGTTAAAAGACAATAAGAAACCTAAAAATAAAAAAGTTATCGTCGCAGCAATCATTTTCGGAGCACTAGTTGTACTAACACTATTTGCACTACTAATACTACCAATGATTTTAAAAGTGCCAGATGTAACTGTACCAGATTTATCTGATTTAACAGTAGAAGAAGCTACAACTAAACTTCATAAATTAGGACTTGAAGTAAGCCCATTACATGAAGAAACTCCTTCTGATACTATAGAAAAAGGAAAAGTAGTAAAAACAAATCCAGAAAAAGATAAAACTGTAAAAGAAGGAACAGAAATTATATTAATAGTTTCTTCTGGAGAAGTAACCATTAAAATAGAAGATTATACAGGTCAGAAATATGAAGAAGTAAAAGCAAAACTTGAGCTTCAAGACATTGTAGTAAAAGTAGAAAACAAAGATAGTGAAGATGAAGAAGATGAAGATATAATAATTGGACAAAGTGTAGAACCTGGAACAAAACTTAAAAAAGGAGAATCAATCACTCTATATATTCCAGCAGAAAAAGAATACTATCCTGAAATAGTAAAAGAAGGTTGGAGTGTAGCAGAAACAGAAAAATGGGCAGATGATCATGGTGTTGATTTAGTCATTAAATATGAAGAGACAAACGATTATACACCAGGTACAATTATTAAACAATCAAGAGGAAGTTCTTCAGTAGTAGTCGATGGAGCTAAACTTACAATAACTGTAGCTACTAAAAAAGAAGAAACTACTAGTAGTAGTACTAGTAGCAATACAAATACTAATAACAAGACAAATACAAAACCAAAAGATAATACAACCGAACAAACAAAAAAAGAAGACAAAACCAATACTAATGAATCAAATTAGGAGATTATATGAAAGGACAAATAATTAAAATAATAAGTAATGATTATTTTGTAAAACATGATGATCAAGAGTATGTATGCAAAGCAAGAGGTAAATTTAAAAACGATAACGTTACTTTAAAAGTTGGAGATTATGTAGATTTTAATAAAGAAGAAAAAGTTATTACTAATGTTTATCCTAGAAAAAATGATTTAGCAAGACCATTAGTTAGTAACATTGACATAGCTTTTATAATAACTAGTTTAAAACATCCTGATTTTAGTACAAATCTTTTAGATAAATTAATACTGATCTGTGAATTAAATAATATAGAACCAATAATATGTTTAACAAAAAAAGATTTGTTAACAAAAGAAGAGTATAAAGCTTTAAAACCAATAATAAAGTATTATAAAAAAATAGGATATAAAGTTTTATATAATAAAGAAATATTCAAAATCAAAAGAATATTTAAAAATAAAACAGTAGTATTTACAGGACAAACTGGAGCAGGAAAATCTACATTAATAAATAAACTTGATAAAACATTAGATTTTGAAACAGGAGAAATATCAAAAGCTTTAGGAAGAGGCAAACATACTACCAGATACGTATCACTTGTTAATATAAATGGTGGTAAAGTAGTAGATACCCCAGGATTTAGTTCTCTTGATTTAACAAATTATAAAGAAGAAGAAATTAAAAATAAATTTATAGAATTTAATAATTATACTTGTCCTTATAAAAATTGTAATCATATAAATGAAAAAGAATGTGAAGTAAAAAAAGAAGTAGGTAAACAAATATTAAAATCAAGATATGAAAACTATCTTAAATTTATTGAAAAGAGGTAATTATGGAAGTATCAGTATCATTCTTAAAAGAAGGAAATTATAAAGAATATATAGATAGAATAAATAAATCAAATGCTGATTACATTCATTTTGATGTAATGGATGGAAAGTTTGTAGCTAATAAAAATTTATCAGTAACTGAACTTGGTAAATATCTTGATTTGTCGAATAAAAAAAATGATGTTCATCTCATGGTAAGTAATCCACAAAAGTACATAGATAAATTGTCATTGTATAATGTAGAATACATAACAGTTCATGCTGAAATAAAAAACGTTGTAGAATATTTAGATAAAATAAACAGTTTAGGAATAAAATCAGGAATAGCTATAAATCCTGAAACACCAGTAGAAGAAATATATAGTTTGCTTCCAAAAGTAAAACTAGTACTTGTGATGGGAGTGCATCCTGGAAAAAAGTGGTCAAGAATTTATATCTAATACAAGCGAAAAAATATCTAAATTAAAAGAAGAAATTAAAAACCAAAGTTTAAATGTAAAAGTTTCAGTCGATGGTGGAATAAAAGAAGAAGTATTAGAAGAAATAAAAGAAACAGATATCTTAGTTAGTGCTTCTTATTTACTAGATAATTTAGATAGTATTGATCAAATAAAAGATATTTATAAATAATAATAAAACAAGAGAAATCTTGTTTTTTTAATAGTTTTAAGCTATAATTTTATTGGTGATTAGATGTTATTAGTAAAAGATTTTGATGATTATGAAATAATTGCTATGAGTAATGGAGAAAAACTAGAAAAATGGGGAGATTATTATCTATTACGACCAGATCCAGAAATAATATGGAACGATACTTTAAATAAAGGTATAGTGTGCGCTCACTATCATCGTAACAATAAAGGCGGAGGATACTGGGAAGAATTAAAAAAGCTACCTAGAAGTTGGCAAATAAAGTATAAAGATTTAACATTTAATTTAAAACTTATGGGATTTAAA
>CAZKTT010000058.1:0-4911 GCA_964555755.1 uncultured Mycoplasma sp. | reverse complement strand
CTTTATCTCTAGTTATTATTTTTTTACCTATAGTTATGATATTTGAATTATTTGAGACTTCTACTACATCAAGTTCTGGATGTATAATGCACGCTTTATATTCTTCGTTTAATTCTAGCTTTAAAATATTTTTTATTTCTTTGATATATCTTTTTCTATTTTCTCCCCAAATTGTTAATATACTTAGTCTATATCTATTGGTTTCTTTTTTTATTTTTTTATATTCTTCACTAGTTTCAATTAGATTATAAATAGTGTCATCATTCGGAATAAAATCTTCTGAATCTTCTAAAATTTGCTCTTTTTCTTTATGCACTAATTGGTATTCTCTCTTATTGTTAAGCCATATTTTTTGTTTTAATTTATGAAATTCATCATTAATAGAGGTCTGATATAACAAGTGCCATATCAATAAATATTTGTTTACTATTATATCTAATTTCATAATTACCACCCTATGACTATGATATCATAATTTGCTATTTTCTAACAAGAAAAAAGAAGAATTTTTTCCTTTTTTCTTCTTTTTATTTTTTCATTTTTATTATGGCAATTGGTGTTAAAAATATTATTTTTAAATCCAATAAAAATGATAGATTTATGCTATAAAACGCATCGTAATCTAGCTTTTTTTCGATGTCCATATATCTTGTGCCTTTTATTTGAGCAAGACCTGTCATACCTGGTCTTACTTTATATCTTTCTTCACTTTCATCTTTATCTAGTTTGTGTTTTACTTTAAAAGGTCTTGGTCCTACTAAAGACATATCTCCTTTTAATACATTAAATAATTGTAATAGTTCATTGAACTTATATTTATCAAGAAAACTAGTAACTTTAGTCATTCTTTTTTTCCTTGGAATTCTATAATTAAAATTCATTGTTCTGAACTTATAAATTGTATATTTTTTTCTTTTCTTACCTATTCTTTTTTCTGTTAGTATTATTGGCCTGCCAATTGATAAATATGTTACTATACCCAGAAAAATGAACAATGGTAATAGGATAATTATTAATACTATACTTATTATTACATCTAATGCTCTTTTTATATGTTTTCTATACATGTTATATCCTTTCTGTTTTATTTTTCGATTAAAATTTTAATTGGAGTTAATAGTACTATTTTTAGATCTAATAGAAATGAAAGTTTTTTATCATAAATAACATCATATTTTAATTTATTAGCATGAGTTATTCCTCTTCCACCATTTACTTGAGCAAGACCTGTCATACCTGGTTTCACATGATACCTTTCTTCTGGTGGTTGTAAAGGTAACGGTTCATTAGGTATAAAAGGACGTGGCCCTACTATGGACATATCTCCTTTTAACACATTGAATAATTGAGTTAGTTCATTGAATTTATATCTGTCTACAAAACCACTTATTTTTGTCATTCTTTCTTCTCTTGGAGCTCCATGGTTAAAATCCATTGTTCTAAATTTATACATAATAAATGTTTTCTTATTTTTTCCTTCTCTTTCTTGTTTAAAAATTATTGGATATCCTAGAGATATAAAAGTTAAAAACCCTATTACTACAAATACAGGAGATAAAACTATTATTAGTAATAAACTTCCTATAATATCTAGTATTCTTTTTATATAGTTTCTATACATATTATCACCAATTTTATTATAACAAAAAAAGGAATATCTTAAAAGCTATTTCTTTTATCTAGTTCGTATATTATTTTTAATATTTGTTTTATTTGTATGTAATTCATTTATTCTTTTACGATATTTTGCTTTTCTTGTTACCATATTTTCGAATATTTTAATTGCTTTAATGTAATCATCTTCTGCTATTTTATCGTTTTTATACATACCTTTAACAGTATTTAGTTTTTCTTTTACTAATATATTGTTAGTATCAATTATGTATTCCATTAGACTTAGTTCTTCTTTTGTTAAGCTTTCTAATTTTAATGATTTTAGATAAGCATCACTTGACATTATTTTTATGCAAAACTCGGATGTATAAGTGAAATTTGTTGGAGAATTTAATAATATTTCTTGTGGTGATTTAAACTGTCCATCTTTTTTCCAAATAAATTTTATAAGTTGAGTATTATTGTAAAACTTTTCATTAAACCTACGAGTTTCTAATTCGTTTTGATAATCTGTGAGAAATGGATCAAAATCATATATATGTTTTTGATATAAATATTTATTTTCTTTTTTTTCAAAATAATGTCCTAAGCTAGGACTACTTTTTTCAAATCTTTGTTTACATTTACTAGCTGAGTACAAATTGGCATCAATTTCATGATAAAAAGAATTGTGATAATTTACATCATATATACTTTTCATTTCACTATGTTTATCTAAGAAATTGTTGTAAAAAACTTCTATATCAGTAAATGGTTTTTTTAATTTACTTTGGACAATATGTCTTATTTCGTGATAAGTAACACTTGTAATTGTTACTTCTTGATTTGATATTTCTTCTTCTGTTAATTTAGTTAATATATAATTAATAGGTTTTTTTATAAAATAATGAAATTCATAATCTTTTGCTAATATACAAATAGAACTATCTTTTTTATTAACAAAACCTCCAGATACTACACCTAGCGAAATAATTTTGGGAACATCTTTTAGTTTGAATTCTTTATCAGATAAATTCTTATTAAAAAACTCAATTACTGTAGGAGTCTCTATATCAAAAGTTATGCCATACTGGTTTTCTTCTTCTTTTTTTATAGTGTCTACTAGTTGTTTTGTTAACTCTTTATGGTGCATAGAACTCACCCTTTCTATTGTTAATTATAGCAAAAAAAGAACTAGTCTACTAGTTCTTTTAGTTCTTCATAATACTCTTTTATTTCTTTTTTATTCTTTTCTAATAACTCTTTATTAGAACTATATCTGTTTTCTCTCTTGAATAATTCATCAAGCTTTTCAAATTTTGCTTCTGAATCAAGAGTAAATTTCTTTGTTTCAGGATTATATCTAAATAGAGGAAAATATCCTGACTCTGTTGCTAATTTTTGTTCTTTGTTACTATCGCTCATTCCTGTTTTTATGCCATGAGCTATACAAGGAGCATATGCAATTATAATAGAAGGTCCATTATATTTTTCTGCTTCAATTATTGTTTTTAAAGTATGCATTGGGTTTGCTCCAAGGGATACTGTTCCTACGTAAACATGAGGATAGCACATTGCTATTTTAGCTAAATCTTTTTTAGTAGTTTCTTTACCACTGCTGGCAAATTTAGCTATAGCACCACTTCTTGTTGACTTTGATGATTGACCTCCAGTATTTGAATAAACTTCAGTATCTAGTACTAATATATTAACGTTTTCTCTATTAGCAAGTACGTGATCAATTCCTCCGAATCCTATATCATAAGCCCAGCCATCTCCTCCGACTAGCCAAATACTTTTTTCTTTTATGTATTTTTTATATGGTATAAGTTCTTTTATATCATCATAGTCTAACTCATTATAAACTTTTTCAGATACTTCTTTTGAATAATTAGTTAAATATTCTTTTATTAATTTTTTGTTTTTATCATTTGCTTTATCTTTCTTTTCTTCCATTATACTAACTATTCTATTTTTCATATAATCTTCTGCTACTTTTAAACCGAATCCAAATTCTGCATTATCTTCAAAAAGTGAATTTACCCAAGGTGAACTCCAAGGAGTATTTGGAAGAGATGCTCCATATATTGATGAACATCCTGTAGCATTTGCAATCATTAAATTATCTTTAAAAAGTTGTGATAAAAGTCTTAGATAAGGTGTTTCTCCACATCCCGCACAAGCTCCGGCAAACTCGAATGTTGGATTTATAAATCCTACACCTTTTATTGTATTTTTATCCATTACTTTCTTTTCGTTTATTTCTTTTAAATAATCATATTTTATTTGTTCTTTCTCTTTTATTTTTGCAATTTTTATAGCTTTTGTAGGGCAGATATTAGTACATAATTTACAACCAGTACAATCAAATGTACTTATGCCTATTGTATACATTAAATCATTATCTTTAATTTTAGCTTCTTTGCACTCATCTTGTACTTCTTTTGGTGCCTTTTCATACTCTTCTTTTGTTAATAAGTAAGGTCTTATTACAGAATGAGGACAAACGAATGCACACATGTTACACATAATGCATTTCTCTTTATCATAACTTGGCACTTCTGTTGATAAACCTCTTTTTTCATATTTAGAAAGTCCTGGTTCTGTTACACCATTTTCTTTTTTGTTAAAGGCACTTACTTTTATTTCATTTGCCATATCATGTTCTAATAGTGAGAAAATTGTATTTTCAGCTTCATCTTGTTTAATAGTTTTAATGTCTTCAACATTTATCTTTTTTACATTTAGTAAAGCATCCTCTAAAGCCTTAAGATTAGAATTTATAACGTTTTCACCTTTTTTAGAAAAATTCTTTTTAATCATTTCTGTTATATATTCTTTTCCTTTTTCTTTTTCTAAAATATTTGCAATATCTAGAATAACCATATCCATTATTGAGCTAATTTTGTTAGGAATATTGTTTTCTTTAGCTATTTTTGAAGCATCTACTGTATATACTTTGATATTTCTCTCTTTGATTATTTCTAAATAGTTTTCTGGAAATTCTATATTTTCCTTTTCAGTATTTAAGACGAAAATTCCATCTTTTTTTATTTTATCAAGCATATTATATTTTCTTAAATATGTATCTTTTGAGCATACTACAACTTTAGGGTTTTCTACATAATAAGGACTTATTATTTTTTTATCACTAAATCTTAAATGACTTTTAGTAACTCCACCACTCTTTTTAGAATCATATTCAAAATAACCTTGTACATATTTATCAGTATTTTCTCCAACAATAGTTAAAATATCTTTTGATGTTGTAACCATTCCATCTGATCCATATCCATAGATTAACATTTCTTCGTAGTC
>CAZKTT010000057.1:0-4934 GCA_964555755.1 uncultured Mycoplasma sp. | reverse complement strand
AGATTTACATCTTATTTTGATGATATTGCAGTACTTCATAGTAGGCTTTCTCAAACTGAAAAATACGATGAATGGCGTAAGATAAATGAAGGCAAAGTAAATATAGTTATTGGTGCTCGTAGTGCTATTTTTGCACCTTTAAAAAACATTGGAATAATAATTATTGATGAAGAACACACTTCTAGCTATAAACAAGAAAATGATCCTAAATACGATGCAATAAATATGGCTAAATGGCGTAGTAATTATCATGATTGTCCATTAGTTTTAGGTAGTGCTACACCTCGAATAGAAAGTTATGCCAGAGCAGAAAAAGGTGATTATGAGTTAATTACTTTACCTAATAGATATAATGGCATTAAACCCGATATAGATATTATTGACATGAATAAAGAATATAAAAAAACTAATAATTATTTTTCATTAGAATTATTAGAGAAAATAAAAAGAACAATAGATAATGATGAACAAGTAATACTATTTTTAAACAAAAGAGGATACTCTTCAATGGTTATGTGTAAGAATTGTGGTAATGTGGAGAAGTGCCCTAATTGTGAAATAAGTTTAACTTACCATAAAAGTTCTAATATGCTTAGATGTCATTATTGTGGTTACGCTAAGAAAAAAGAAAAGAAATGTGATAATTGTCATGAAGAATATAGTGAATATGGACTTGGTACTGAAAAAGTAGAAGAAGAATTAACAAAATTAGTGAAAGGCGCTAAAGTTGTTAGGATGGATGTGGATACTACTAGTAGTAAAAATGCTCATGAAAAAATAATTAATTCTTTTCAGAATAAAGAATATAACATACTTTTAGGAACTCAAATGATAGCTAAAGGATTAGATTTTCCAGATGTTACTTTAGTTGGAGTTATAAATGCTGATATAAGTTTAAATTTTCCAGATTTTAGAAGTAGTGAAGTAACATTTGAACTTTTAAATCAAGTTTCAGGAAGAAGTGGTAGAGGCTTAAAAAAGGGGGAAGTACTAATACAAACTTTTAATCCTGATCATTATGCTATTTTATATTCAAAGAATGATGACTATTTGAGTTTTTATAAAGATGAAATTAATATTAGAAAAAAATTAAAATATCCACCATTTTATAATTTATGTTTAATAAGAATAGTTTCTAAAGATTATGAAGAGGCTAGTCAAATGAGTTCTAAAATAGGAAATTATTTAAAAGAAAAAATAACTAGCGAGATAATACTTGGACCATCTACATCATATATGTTTAGAGTTAATAATGAATATAGGTTTCAAATAATAATAAAGTATAAAAATATTAATAATATAAAACCATATTTATTAAAATTAAAAGAAAGATTTTATAACGATAAAAAAATCAAACTTGATGTTGATTTTAATCCAATAAAAATGTAAGCACTAAAAAAAGGTGCTTTTTTTATGCACCTTGATCAACTTGTTCATTTATTTTTTGAACTAAATCGTTAGTATAATTTGGAGTATTAGTTTGATTATCAGTTTTTAATTTATTAAAAACATTATCATCAAATAAATTTCCTTGATTATTTGCAAAGATATTATCATTATTATTAGTTTCTAATATTTGATTATTAGTGTTTTCTAGAGCAGTAGTATTGTTTGGAACGTTTACAACATTATTTTGTGCTTGTGTTTGTGTTTCTTGTTGAGGTTGTTGCATAGTTTGATTATTAAATGACGTAGTTTTTAAATCATTTTTGTAATCTTCATTGTCAAATAAACTATCACTTTCATCATAATCTACTAGTCTTAATACTTCTTTCAAATCAGTAATACCTTCCATTACTTTTATAAGACCATCTTGAAGAAGTGTTTTAACATTTTTTCCATAAATCAAATGTCTTAGTTTTTCACGATCCATTCCAACGTTAATAGCTTCTCTTATTCTATCATTTAACATTAATACTTCTTGCAGAGCAATTCTTCCAGTATATCCATTATGACAAGCTTCACATCTGCTAGCTTCATAAATGTTTTCTATATCAATTCCTAAGATTCGTTTATACATGGTTTTTTCTGTTTGATTAGCAGGTCTTTGTACTCTACAGTGTGGACAAAGTCTTTTAGCAAGTGTTTGTGATACAATTCCTTTTAGTGAAGAGGAAAGTAGATATCTTTCAACACCCATATCGATAAGTCTTTCTATAGTAGTAAGTGAGTTATTGGTATGCAGTGTAGATAAAACTAAGTGCCCAGTGATTGACGCACGGACTGCTATTTTTGCTGTTTCGCTATCACGAATTTCTCCGATTAGGATAATATTGGGGTCTTGTCTTAGTATAGAACGTAAAACAGCTGCAAAGTCTAATCCAATTTCAGAATTAACTTGTACTTGATTAAGACCTTCAATGCTCATTTCAACAGGGTCTTCAACTGTAATAATATTAGTTTCAGGCCTGTTTAATTTTTGAAGCATTGAATAAACAGTTGTTGATTTACCAGAACCAGTAGCACCAGTTAATAGAATAATACCATTAGGACTGTTTAACATTTCTAATATTATATTATAGTTTTCATTAGTAAATCCTAGATATTCAATACCTTGAAGACTCATTGAATAGTCTAGAATACGGATAACGATTTTTTCTCCAAAGCTTGTAGGTAAAGCAGAAACACGCAGGTCTAAATCTTTACCTTGGATTACACTTTTTATAGCACCATCTTGGGGTAATCTGGATTCAGTTATATTCATACCTGCCAAAAGCTTAACCCTAGTGGTTAAGTTTCTTTTGTATTTATTGTCAATCATTGCATAATCACGAAGTTCACCATCAATTCTGATTCTGATTTTTAGATACTTTTCTGCAGGGTCAAAATGAATATCACTTGCATTTCTTATAACCGAATCAATAATGATGTCATTTACAATGTCAACAATTGGAGTTGTCGTAAAGTTAAATTCTCGTATCATTAATGTTTCCCCTTTATATTCTCCTTAAATGTTTATAAAAAGTGTAATATTTTATTAAAGTGCTAGACTTTATATCAAAAACATTATATAATAAATTTATAAAATAAGCAAGGGAAAGGTGTTAGGAATATGAAAAAATTCTTAAAAAATGTTAACAAATTGATTTGTTGTCTTTTGTTTATGACTTTAGTGTTTAGTTTTGTGGCTGTAAACGCTGAAGAATTAACTGATGAAGAAACAAATATTATCATTAACCCAGAAACAACGTATGGAAATATAAAAATACTAAAAAAGGATGTTGACACTGGTCGTCCAATTTCTGATGTAACATTCAAATTATTGGATAGTAATCAACAACCTGCAAGAGATCAAGATGGTGCTACTGTAGGTAATGTTACTACTGATGAAAAAGGTTTCGCTACTTTTGAAAATGTAGCATATGGGACTTATTTTATAAGCGAAGTTGCGACCCCTGCTGGTTATAAATCTAAAGAGGGTTCTGTTAAGTTTGTTTTGAATAAAAATACCGATGCTCTTATTTTAGCTAATAGTAGTTCTTTACACTATATGCTTGGAGATATAAATGGTGATGGAACAGTAAATCAAGAAGATTTATCTCGTCTAACTAATATTGTAAGTAGTAATAATGCTTTAGATAAACTTACATCATTTGTTAGTGATTTAGATGGTGATGGAGCAGTTGATGAGTTTGATTTGGCAATTCTTACTGCATATTTAAATGGTTCTTCTGGTGAATCTTCTGTACCAGAACCTATGTCTGTTGTTTATACTAGTAACACTGATTCTTATCTAACTGTAATATGTCAAGCATTTTCTAATTCTTCTTCTTGTAATCCAGATGAATTAGGTATTGATGCCATAGCAGAAATGATTAAAAATGAAACAGAATATAGTACTATATTATCTACTGAATATACAAAAATCGGAGATGATTTATGGCAAGACCAAAATGGTGAAACAATTAATGGTAAACCACTTTGTCCTGATCAAGTACTTGATGCTGATGAACTAGGATATAAATATCAACTAGGGGATGTAAATGGGGATTGTGTTATTAATAGTGATGATAGTGCTTTACTAACTACTTATATTACTAATGTACAACCAGAAGATAGTTATCAGTTTATCGCAGGAGATTTAGATGAAAATGATGTTATTCAACAAAATGATGTCGATATATTGAATCGTTATGTAAACAATAAATCTAATTCTGAATTGATAAATAGTATTGTTGGTTATGTTGATAATTTTGATATGGATGATTTTGATGGTTCAGATGATATGGATGAATATCTATCTAGAATTGGAACAACTGGTATAATACCTCAAGATATAGCTCAATCTAGTTTATTAATTACAAATGAAAAAATTATATTAAAGATTAGTAAACTTGCTAAAAATAATAATAATTATTTATCTGGTGCTACTTTATTAATAAAAAATGCGAGTGGTAAGGTAGTTAAAAAGTTTATAACTCAATCTAGTTATAGTAAAATTAATTTAGGGGCTGGAAAGTATACTATTGTTGAACAAACTGCACCAGATGGTTATGTAAAAATAAAAAATCCTATTGAATTGAGAATTTATAAAGATGGTAGTGTTAAATTATTAGATTCATCATCTAGTTTATATAAAATTACAAAGAATTCTTCAGTTGATAATACTTTAAATCATTTAGTAATTTATAATAGATCAGCAGGAGATGTTATTAAAGTTCCTGATACAGCAAGCAATGTTCAAGTAATCGCTATAGCTACAGGTTTAGCCTTAATAATTGGCGGAGGATATGTATTATATAGACGATATAGTAAGGCTAATGTGTAAAAAATAACCTTTACTAATTTAATAATATTTGTTAAAATTAACATAAGGTAGGGCACTAATATGAAGAAAGTTTTAACAAGTATTATTTTTTTGTTGTTATTTTTTTTAGGGCTAAATGTTGTAAATGCTGATACAATAAATACTCCTCAAATAACGGGAGTAGAAT
>CAZKTT010000056.1:0-4946 GCA_964555755.1 uncultured Mycoplasma sp. | reverse complement strand
GAATTACTATGCAATATGGTTCTTTTGACTTATCTCCACTTTCAAAATATTTTTTGTCTAACCATTTGCTATATTTTCCTTCTTCTACTGTTTTATGATTATATTTTTTATCTAACATTTATTTCACTCCTTTTATGTATTCTCTGATATGATCAAAGTATTCTTTATAACCTTTTTTATCAGTTTTATCAAATCTTTTATCTTATTCGAATCTTCCTATATCATGATATAATCCAATTATTTTAGCTAAATCTTTATCAATTTGTGAAAGATTAAGCTTATCTGCTAAGTATTCAGATAATGCCATAACCCTATAAGAATGCTTATATTTATATAGTATATCTGGATCTTTCATATCATAATTTTTAACATATTTTTCAAATGCTTCTTTCATAATATCTCCTTATATAAAAAAGATGCTACCAAAGGACGAATAATCGTGGTACCACCTTAATTTGTTTATTGCTAAACCTCATATATTTAACGCATATATACGGACTATTCTACTTTATTTCAAATAATCACTCCAAAGCTACCTTCAGTTATTTTTATTATCTATTTACACCAAACATAGACTCTCTTTAAATAAAATATAACTTACTCCTCTTTTTCTTCGTTTTTTACTCAACTAGTATAACATAATTTATAGCAAATGTTAAACCTTAATTAATAGATTTCTGATATTCTTGTTATTTGCCCTGCTACTATAAAAATTATCATAAGTATAACAAAGGCAAATATCAAGAAAGCCATTAGTCCCCATCCTTTATTGTTTAGTTTCATGCTACACCTCTTTTAAGCTTTTGATACATGCTACTGCTGCTAAAGCGGCTTCTCCTGTTGCTGTAACTATTTGGAAAGCTTCTTTTTTTACTACATCTCCAGCTGCATATATTCCACTTATACGTGTTTCTTTCTTTTCATCTACAATAATATAACCTTTTTCATCTAAAATTTCAAGACTTTCTAAGAATTTTGTTGCAGGTTCATAACCAATAAATATGAAGCATGCTTTCACTTTTAATGTTTTTTCTTTATCGTTACTTTCTATGATTAGGTGTTCTAAGACGCCATCTTTTTCTGCAAAATCTTTTATTTTGGAATGAGTTAATACTTTAATATTTGCTTTTGCTGTTACTTGATCTCTTAATGATTTATCACCTTTTAATTGATCAGATCTACTGATAATAGTTACACTTTTACAAATATCTGCTAAGTATAATGATTCTTCTAAAGCACTGTTACCTGCTCCAACAATGGCAACATCTTCATTTTTATATAGATGTCCATCGCATAAAGAGCAATAACTAATGCCTCTACCTTCAAGTTCATCATTATGTTTGTTATTGAATTTCTTAGCGCTTCTTCCCACAGCTAAAATAATTTTCTTAGTAGTTATTTCTTTACCATTACTAAGTTTTAATGTCTTATAGCCTTTGTGATTTTCTATTTCTTGGACTTCAGAATATATTTGTTTTATTTTATTTTCATTTAATTGTTCCATGAATTTTTCTGCTAATTCGGGCCCAGATATGCTAGGAAACCCAGGATAGTTTTCTACAACAGATGTTTTATTAACTTGTCCTCCAGGCATTTCTCTTTCAATTATACAGCATTTTACTTCTGCTCTTTCTAAATATATGGCAGCAGTTACTCCTGCTGGTCCTGCTCCTACTACTACAGCATCATAATCAGTTTTCATTTTTTTCAGTCCTTTCTTTTAACCTGTTTACTCTGGTATCTTTCTTTTTATGTATAATTAAGAATAATCCTAATATAAATAATGCGACTGAGACAAGTTGTGCTACTTTTATACTTCCTAACATTAATGAATCAGTCCTGAATGATTCAATTATAAATCTAAGTATAGAATACCATATAAAATAGATACCTGTAAGTACTCCTGGTCTTAGTTTATATTTTTTTCTTAAAACTATTAATATTACAAATCCTATTATATCAAAAAATGACTCATATAGAAATGTTGGATGATAATATTTTCCATCAATGTACATCCCATTTACTATAAAACTTGGTAAATGCATATTAGTTAGAGTTTCTTTTGTTGTTTCAAAACCATGTGCTTCCATGTTGAAAAAGTTTCCCCATCTCCCTATAGCTTGCGCTAAAATAAGGCTTGGAACTGCTAAATCAAATATTTTTAAAATGCTTTTTTTATTTTTTCTACAGTAATATATAAACCATAAAGCTCCTCCAATTATACCACCATGAATGGCTAGACCTCCATTCCAAACTGCTAGTATTTGAAGCGGATGATGTAAATAATATCCTAAATTAAATATTACATAGTATAAACGAGCTCCAATAATACCAAATATTATTCCATAAAATATTAAATTTGTTATAAATTCTTGATTATAATTTAATTTTTTTGATGATTTTATAAACAAAAATGATCCTACTAGCATGGCTAATAGAATTATTAGTGAATACCAATATATTGATATTACGCCTAAGTCAATTGCTATAGGATTCATTTTATCATCTCTTTTCTATATGTATTTCTTTAAGTATTCTCCAGTATATGATTTAGGATTTTTAGATACTTCTTCAGGTGTTCCTGTTGCTATTACTTCTCCACCTTTATCTCCACCTTCTGGTCCTAAATCAATTATGTAATCTGCTGTTTTTATCATATCTAGATTGTGTTCTATCACTATAACACTATCTTTATTATCTACTATTCTATTGATTATAGCAAGTAGTTTCTTGATGTCATGATTATGTAAGCCAGTAGTTGGCTCATCCATGATAAATAATGTTTTACCAGTAGGTTTCTTTTGCAATTCTTTGGCAAGTTTTACACGTGAAGCTTCTCCTCCAGATAAAGTTGGTGCAGATTGTCCTAATTTTATGTAACCTAAACCTACATCATCCATAACTTGTAGTTTTCTTTTGATTTTTGGATGATTTTCGAAGAATTTTAATGCTTCAGATACTCTCATATCTAAAACTTCTGTTATGTTTTTACCTTTAAACTTTATTTTTAAGCTTTCTGAATTATATCTAGCTCCGTGACATACTTCGCATGGAACATAAACATCAGGTAAGAAATGCATTTCTATTTTTTTAACTCCTTCTCCCCAACATGCTTCACATCTTCCACCTTTTACATTAAACGAGAATCTTCCTTTACTGTATCCTAACATCTTTGCTTCTTTTGTTTCTGCAAAAACCCCTCTTATGTCATCAAATACTCCAACATAAGTTGCAGGATTTGATCTTGGAGTGCGTCCTATTGGTGTTTGTGATATATGAACTACTTTATCTACATTTTCTAATCCTTTGGCACTTTTATATGCTCCAGGTTTTTCTTTTGAGTTATATATATTTTGGTATAGAATTCTAGCTAGTATTTGATTTACAAGTGTACTTTTACCGCTTCCTGATACTCCAGTTATACAGGTAAATGTTCCTAATGGAAATTTGACATCAATGCTTTTTAAATTATTTTCTTTTGCTCCTTTGAGTTCTATTGCTTTACCGTTGCCTTTCCTTCTTGTTTTTGGAACTTCAATACATTCTTTGCCACTTAAATATCTTCCTGTAATACTTTTTTCGTCCTTTGAAACTTCCTCAGGGGTTCCGATTGACACGATTTTTCCTCCTTGATCACCTGCAAGCGGTCCAACATCTACTAAAAAGTCACATTTCCTCATAGTATCAATATCGTGTTCAACAACAATTAAAGTATTGCCTAAATCTCTCATTTCCAACATTGTGTCTATTAATTTATCATTATCTCTTTGATGAAGTCCAATACTTGGTTCATCTAATACATATAATACCCCGGTTAGTCTAGTTCCAACTTGTGTTGCTAATCTTATTCTTTGTGCTTCTCCTCCGGATAAAGTACCAGCGCTTCTAGCAAGTGTTAGATAGTCTAGACCGACATTTATTAAAAAGCTTAATCTATTTGATATTTCTTGCAATATCATTTTAGATATTTCTTTCTTTTCTTCGGTTAATTCTAGATTTTGAATAAAGTCATATAGCTTTTTAATACTCATTTGAGTTGTTTCGTAAATATTTTTATTATTTATTTTTACAGAAAGAATTTCTGGTTTTAATCTAGCACCTTTACAACTAGGACATTCAAGTTCTACCATATACTTTTCTAACCATTCTCTTATCCAAGTACTTGTTGTTTCCATATATCTTCTTTCTAAATTAGTTATTATACCTTCAAAAGTCCCAAAACTATCTGATAAATGACCACTTTTACTTCTGAAATGATAATGAATCATGTCATTCGTACCATATAAAATCATATTTAATTCTTTTTTAGTGAAGTCTTTTATCTTTTTGTTAATATCTATTCCATAATGGTCACAGAAGTTTTCAAGTTTTAAATAGTTTATATTTTCTGGGTCATCTCCAAAAGGTATAATACCACCTTCAGCAATAGTTTTATTCTTATCTGGTATTACTAAATCAACATCCATAACTAATTTAGCTCCTAATCCCTTACAATCAGGACAAGCTCCATAAGGCGCATTAAAACTGAATGTACGTGGTTCTAGTTCTGGAAGTGAAAAATTGCAATGAGGACAAGAAAAGTTTTCTGAAAAAACTAGCTTTTCTTTACCTAATACATCTACAAAAATTTTACCTTTTGATAGTTTTGCTGCAGCTTCAAGAGATTCATATAATCTTGATCTTATATCATCTTTTATAACTAATCTATCAATTATAACTTCAATATTATGTTTTTTATTCTTATCTAATTCTATTTCTTCTTCTAAAGTATAGTCATTATTATCTATTTTAATTCTAATATAACCATTTTTTCTTAAGTCTTCTAATAAATCTTTATGAGTTCCTTTTTTGCCTTCGACTACTGGCGAAGAAATAATTATTTTTGTTTGATTTTCTAATTCTAATACTTTATTAGTCATTTCTTCAATACTTTGATTAGTGATAGG
>CAZKTT010000055.1:0-4949 GCA_964555755.1 uncultured Mycoplasma sp. | reverse complement strand
AAGCAATTCTAAAATGAATCGGTTGGAAGCACAGATGTAAAAGATTCAAAGGCTTATTTAAAAGCATTAAGCTTAAAAGGTCTTAACAAAAGATTAAACAATAAAGTTCCAAAAGAATATTTAGATAGATTAAAATATGAACTAGATATAATATTAAACATGCATTTTGAAGACTACTTTTTAGTAGTTTATGACTACATCAAATATGCCAAACAAAATAATATTCTAGTAGGCCCTGGAAGAGGTTCTGCTGCAGGTTCATTAGTTTCATATTCCTTAGGTATAACAGATGTAGATCCAATAAAATACAATTTACTATTTGAAAGGTTTTTAAATCCAGATCGTATTACTATGCCCGATATAGATACAGATTTTCCTGATAATAAAAGAGAAGAAGTAATTAAATATGTAAAAAATAAATATGGTGAAAACAATGTCGCAGGTATTATTACTTTTGGAACACTTGGAGGTAGAGCTTCAGTAAGAGATGTTGGTAGAGTACTAAATATAAGTAATAGATATATAGATTTAATATGTAAAAAAATACCTTTTAAAGGTACTTTAAAAGAACTAAAAAAATCAGATAATGAAATAAGCAATTTAATAGAAAATGATGATAAATTAAAAACACTATATAATATTGTTAACTTAATCGAAGGTAATAAAAGACACACTAGTATTCATGCTGCAGGTATTGTAATTAGTAAAGTTCCCTTGGATGAAGTTGTTCCTATTAAATCTACTGAAGAAATCAATCTAACTGAATATACAATGGATTATTTGGAAAGTTTAGGGCTTATTAAAATGGATTTTTTAGGAATTAAAAATTTATCTATTATTGACAATATAATAAATGATATAGAAAAAAATATTGGTAAAAGACTAGATTTTAATAAAATACCATTTGATGATCCAAAAGTAATGAATCTATTCAAAAATGGCGATACCACAGGTATATTCCAATTTGAATCCGCAGGTATGAAAAGATTTTTAAAAGATTTAAAACCAGAAAATTTTAATGATCTTTGCGATGCAATAGCACTTTTCAGGCCAGGACCTGCCCAAAATATTCCTTCTTATATTAGAAGAAAAGAAGGAAAAGAAAAAATAGAATATATAGATGATTCGTTAGAAAATATCTTAAAAGATACTAAAGGTATTATCATTTATCAAGAACAAATAATGTTAATAGCTAGAGAATATGCTGGTTTCACTTTAGCAGAAGCAGATATCTTAAGACGTGCTATGAGCAAGAAAAAACTAAACGTTTTACAAAGTGAAGAGCAAAAATTTATTGAAGGAGCTCTTAATAATGGCAAGGAAAAAGAAACTGCTAAAAAGTTATTTAATTTAATCTTAGCATTCGCTGGGTATGGATTTAATAAAAGTCACTCAGTTTCGTATTCTATTGTAGCTTATAAAATGGCATATCTAAAAGCATATTTTCCAAAAGAGTTTTATGCTAATCTTTTATCAGGAGTAATAGGTAGTGAAGAAAAAACAAAAGAATATCTTCAAGAAGTTAAAAAACTAGGTATAAAAATAAAAGCTCCAGATATTAATGAAAGTTTAGATAATAAATATGTAGTAAGAGATAATCAAATAGTATTTCCTCTTTCAGGAATCAGAAATGTTGGTAATGTTATTTCAAAATATATAGTAGATCAAAGGGATAAACCATATAAAGATATTTATGACTTTTTAAAAAGAACTAATAAGAAAACTAATAATACAAAAGTTTTAGAATCGCTAATTTATTCACATGCCTTAGATAAGTTTTATAATATTAATACTTTGATATCTAACATAGACGAAATATTAAATTATGATGATCTTACCCTTGATATAGATGATGAATTAATAGCTAAACCAGATATTGAAGTTTTAGATGAATTACCACTAGATGAAGTATTAGAACATGAAAAAGAAGTATTTGGATTTTATCTAACAAGCCATAAAACAGAAAAATATAAATTAAACAACCCTGATATTACTGACGTATTTGATATAAAAAACCATTTAAATAAAACAGTTAATTTAATTCTAAATATTGATAAAGTAAAAGAAATAACTACTAAAAGAAACGAAGTAATGTGTTTTATAACAGCTTCTGATAATACTGGAACTGTTAGTTTAACAGTTTTTCCTGATCTTTATAAAGAAGAGAATAATTTCAAAAAGAATGAAATTATAAAAGTAACAGGTAAAGTAGAAAAAAGATATAATGAGTATCAAATATTATGTTCTAAAATAGAAAGATAATTCTTTCTATTTTTTTCGACATAAAAAAAATAGTTTTATTTCTATAATAAACATGGTGATAGAATGAAAATATATTTAGATTACATCTTTATAATAAATTTTTTATTTGATTTTATTCTATTACTAGGAACAAGTATCATATTAAAAAGAAATACTTCTAAAATAAGATTATTTTTAGGATCTTTATTCGGAGGTATATCTTTTTTTATTATTTTTTTGCAAATAAACGAATTAGAGTTTTTTATCATAAAATTGTTATTAGCAGTAATTATGGTATTAATAACTTTTTCCTATAAAAGTATAAAATATTTAATGAATAATTTTATTACTTTAATCATATTATCAATACTAATGGGAGGAATCCTTTATTTTATAAATATTGAAATAGGTTATTCCCATGTTGGATTATTGTTTTTTACTAATGGCAAAAGTCTAAACTTTATACTTTTGATATTGATATTTATCTTATCAGTTATCATTTATACCAAGTATCTGAAAAGAATAAAAATAAGTAACATAACTAATTATAAAGTTAAATTAGTAATAAGCGATAGAAACTATAGTCTAAATGGTTTTTTAGACACAGGCAATAATCTCACTTTTTTAAACAAACCAGTTATAATTCTAAATAAAAACATTAATTTACAAAATCCTAATATATATGTACCTTTCACCACCATAAAAGGCGGTGGAGTTATGAAAGGAATACTAATTAACAAAATAATAATAGATGATAAAGTGTATAAGAAAAAAATGATATTAGCCCAATCAAATGACAAATTTCATTTAAATGATTCTGATATAATTCTAAATACTAAATTGTTTGAAGGAGGAAATAATGAAACTATTGAAACTATTAAAACAAATAATAAGTAAGAAAAAAGGTATTTTCTTTGTCGGAGCAGCAGATATATTACCACCACCATTAGAACCAAAACTAGAAGATGAACTATTGCAACAAAAAGAAAAAGGAGATAAAAAAGCAAAAGATAAGTTAATAGAACATAATCTCAGATTAGTGGTCTTTTTAGCTAAAAAATATGAAAACACAAAAGTTGATTTAGAAGATCTAGTAAGTATCGGATCTATAGGATTAATAAAAGGTATTAACACATATAAAAGAAATAAAAATATAAAATTAGCTACTTATTGTTCAAGATGTATTGATAATGAGATACTAATGTTTTTAAGAAAGAACAAAAAAACCAGAGCAGATATATCTTTTGAAGAAAGCTTAAGTTTTGATAGTGATGGAAATGAACTACATTTAGAAGATATTCTAGGAACAGATAAAGATATAGTTACCAAACCTTTAGAAGATGAACTAGACAGAAAGATATTAAAAGAACAATTAGAAAAACTAGATTCTCGAGATAAAGAAATAATGTATTTGAGGTATGGAATAGATGGAGGAGAAGAATTAACTCAAAAAGAAGTTGCCAAAAAACTAAATATAAGTCAATCTTACATATCAAGAATAGAAAAAAAAGAAATTAAAAGACTGAAAACAATTATTAAAGCATAAAAAAATAGAGATTAATAATCTCTATTTTAATATATTATTTAATACTGTTTCTAAGTCCTCTTTATTTTGAGGTTCTTTATTATAAATAGGAATAAAATGTAAATGATAATGTTTTACTTCTTGAATTACACCATTATTTTGTACTAGTTTAATACCATCAGGTTTTAAATTATTATTCAATTTATCATAAACAATCTTTCCTGCTTTATTAATATTAGTTAATTCTTCCACAGGAATTGAAGCATAATCAACATGATGTTTTTTAGGTATAACTAAAGTATGACCATAAGTATTAGGCTCAATACTTAGAAAAGAAAGAACATTATCATCTTCATAAATCTTATATGATGAAAATTCCCCATTAATAATTTTACAAAAAACGCAATCTTGCATATACTCACCTCAGTATCATTATATAATAAAATATGGAAAAATAAAATAAAAAGTGTTAAAATATAGTTGGTGATTTTTTATGGACATAGAAATAAAAGATTTAACAGTACAAGTACTTGATAAAAAAGTTTTAAATAAACTAAATTTAGATATAAAAAAAGGTGAAATCCACGTCATTATGGGTCCTAACGGAACAGGCAAATCAACATTATCAAAAGTTATCATGGGAAGCAATGAATATAAAATTTCATCTGGAGATATTAAAGCAGATAACAAATCAATACTTAAAATGAGTACTGATGAAAGAGCAAGACTTGGTATATTTTTATCGTTTCAAAATCCTATTGATGTCGATGGAGTAACAAATCAAGAATTTATTCGTATGGCTTTAAATGCAAAAAGAAAAGATCCAATTGGGTTATATGATTTTATTAAAGAATTAGAAAAGAATTATAATGATTTAAAAATGCCTAAAGAAATGATGCATCGATATATTAATAGTAATTTCTCTGGAGGAGAAAAGAAGAAAAATGAAATAATTCAATTAAAATCTTTAAAACCTAAATTTATAATACTAGATGAATTAGATTCAGGGCTTGATGTAGATAGTTTAAAAATAGTATGTAAGAATATAGTAGATTATTTAAAAGAAAATAACGCTTCTGTTTTACTTATTACTCACTATAATAGAATACTTGAATTTATAAAACCAGATTATATTCACATATTAAAAGATGGAAAAATTATAAAAACTGGTGATTATAAACTT
>CAZKTT010000054.1:0-5001 GCA_964555755.1 uncultured Mycoplasma sp. | reverse complement strand
CCTAAAAATAATAAAAAGAATGTTGAAAAATATAAAGATAGTGTTTCAAAAGAAATAGAAAAATTTAAAGAAAAACAAAAAGCAGTAATTCAAGAAATGCAAAATAGAAAAGAAGCTATTGCTAATAAACTTCCAAAAGAAGAAACTGATGATAAAACTCCAGAATTAGATAATTTACTTAAAGAATGCCATTGGTTTAGTAATTACAATACTTCTTATGAAAAAATGCAATTTGATGAAATTCTGTATAGATTACATAAAGATAAAATAACATACGAAAGTATAAATGAAATAATTAATAATTTAATAAAAAAATATAAAGAAGCTGGTATCGGTTTAACACTTAATGATTTTTCTTATAGTCCAATATTTTATGAATATATGAAAATATTCTTTGCTAATATAAATGATTTAGCTAATAAAGAATTATCAGATGCTTTTGAAAAACTATATTGGAAAGAATCTAATATAACAACACACATTGAATTAACTTTTAAATCGTTATATTATAAGTATCAATCTGCATTTGACAAGTATTGTTTAATAAAAAAACAAACCTTAACAAAAGAGTTCAATAATAGTATTGCTAAAAAATATGAAGTAATAAAAAACGATATTGACGCTCAAAAAATAAGTATTGTTAATATATATAATAAATTTGTTAGCAAAGAATTAAATCCAAGTGACTTTACAAAAGAAAAAATAGAAAGTGTTATGGGAAATTATATTGATGTAAGCAAAATAACAGAAGCTAATTATGAAAGTATTATTCAAGAATTTATTAAATTAAAACACACTTTAGAAGAATACTCATATCTTTTAAAATATAATTATATTTTAGAAGATGTAAAAAAACTATATGCTGACAAAGATAAATATAAAGGCATAGTAAAAACTAAACTAGGAGATATAAAAAAATCTGAACAAAAACTATTTGATCTTTCTAAAAAAGTTTATCTTCTAAATAAAGAAAAACAAGTAAAACTAGGAACTATGTATAAAATAACAAAAAAAATGTGGTCCTCTAAAAATAAAGATCACAAAGATGACATAATAGATAAATTAAACATGGATATTGACAATCAAATAATGGAAATAAAACAATTGTATGATGAACTTGAAATGGATAAATTTAATGAAAAATTATTATTATTCAATGATAATAGTGAATTGATTTCATTATTTGAATTAGCTAATTCATACTATATATATCAGGATAAATTACTTGAAGAACAAGAATTAGAAACTGAAGAAGTAATAAAAGAAATAAACCAATTTATCTTAAATCCATATAATAATTTAATAAATAATATCAATATCGAAAACAATAAAGATATAAAACAAATTATAAGTGATAAATATGAATTAGGTAGTATCAATGTATCAAGTTCTGCTCTAGAAGATGTGAGTACTATAGAAAATATAATAAATGATATAGATAAAATTATTTATTACAATGTAATAAATAAAAGCAATCTTTCAGTAGAAGAAATTATATATGTCTATACAATTGATAGTATATTAGAATAAGCAAGGATTAATATCCTTGTCTTTTTATGGTATAATATATGTGTATTCAAAGGAGTGATTTTATGCAAGAAAACTTGTTTGATTTTTTAAGAAAAGTGGACAGATTAGAAGAATTTATCAGTAATACAAACAACGATTCTGCATTAAATGACTATTTAGTATGTCCTAAGTGTGGAGAAAAACTAATTAAAGAAATTGATAAACATAAATATCATTGCTATAAGTGCAACAAAGATTATTATCAAAATAATAACAAAGAAAAAGGACCAGAATAAAAAAATATGCAATTATAAGGAGGTAAAATATGCTATTAGAAAACCAAAAAAAGTGTAATCATGAATTTCAATTGCTTGCATCAGCAGAAAAAACAATCGAAGGGTATTATAAAGACCCTAGAGATTATAAAAAAGGTGAAAGATTTAATATGTACATGTGTAGAAAATGTTCAGTAATCAGTTCTGTTCATTACAATGAAAACGATATTACACCAGTTTTAGAATTTGAAGAAAAACACACTATTGTCGCAGGAGAATTTGATGATGAAAACTTTGTGACAGATGAAAAACGAGAAAGGGCAAGGAAAAGATGAATAAATTAAAACATGTTGCCATAATTGTAGATGGCAATGGAAGATGGGCTAAAGAAAGAGGTTTAGTAAGAAGCGCTGGACATCTAGAAGGTTCAAAAAATTTAGAAAAACTAATTTTACACATAGCAAAGAATACTGATATAGAAGTATTAAGTCTATATGTCTTTTCAACTGAAAACTTTAAAAGAGAAGAAAAAGAAGTATCATATCTTATGGACTTATTTACAAAAATGTTTACTAGAGTTAAAAAGAAATACTTAAATGAAAATATAAAAATAGTATTTTCAGGATCTAAAGATGTTTTAAATAAAAAAGTATTAGACAAAATGGATGAATTAAGTGATATTACTAAAAATAATACTGGATTGATAGTTAATTTTTGTTTAAACTATGGTGGAAGACGAGAAATAGTAGATACAACAAAGAAAATTGCAAAGCAAGTACAAGATAAAAAGATAAACATTGATGACATAACTGAAGACTTATTTAGTAAGAATTTATATAATAATCTTCCAGATGTTGATTTTTTAATTAGAACAAGCGGAGAACAAAGAATAAGTAATTTTTTGCTATGGGAAATATCATATGCGGAGTTCTGTTTTGTCGATACATATTTTCCAGATTTCAATGCTAAAGAATTTGATAAAACAATAGAGAAATATTATAAAAGAGATAGAAGATTCGGAGGTATAAAATAAATTTATAAATTTCTTAAAATCCCTTGTAATAAAACAAAAAAAATGATATCCTATATAATAGAAAGTGGGGTCAAAGGCGCACATATATTAATTAATGCTTTTTAGCATTTAAGGAAGTGAAAAAATTGGAAGAAACAAAGATGACAATCAAAGAAATTCTTAATTCTTCTAAAAACAACGAAGATGAAACTGAAAAGTTAAGACAACTAATAGAAGATTATAACAAAAATAAAGCACCAAATGAAACTAAAACAAGAATAGAAGAGTTAAAAGAAAGATTTGAACAAATAAATAAAGAACAACTAAAAAAAGAGCAAAATAGAAAATATGATGAAACAACAAAAAAACAAGTTGAAGTATTATCATTATTAAAAAAAGAAAATGGTGAAAAAAGATTTAGTGAAGAACATCTATCGACCATCAGTTCTTTTGAAATAGAAAGCACATATAAAGATTGCATCAAGCATTTACCAGATGATATGAAAGCTGCAGCAAATAAAGCAGGAATAGATATATCTAAAGACTTTGCTGAGTTAGAAAAAATCCAAACCAAGAATGAACAACAAGAAGAACCACCAAAAGAAGAAAAAATGGAAGTGCAAGAGTCAAAACAAAATATAGAAGAGACACCAACAGTTGAAGCACCAAGTATTGAAACACCAATTGCTAGTGCACCAAACTTAATGGCTGCACCTATTCAAAGCAACACGTTGCAAGAAGATGATCAAGATTATGAAGAAGAATATGAGCTGCCAGAAGATACTTCTGAATTTGAAGAAAGTATTGTAAGCGCAGCAAACAATCTTGCAACTGACAATGAAGAAGGTCCCAAAAAAACAACAAATGTAAACAATTGTGAAGAAAAAGATGTAAAAAAGAAAATAGATGCTCAAGCCCTTAAAAGTTATGCAATAATAGCAGCAGTAGCATTGGCAGCAATCATTTTTCTTCCACTAAATAAAATGATTTTAGGAATTCCTAAAGTTGCAGCAGTGATAGCAAAAGTTGTAGCAACAAGTGTAAAAATAACACTAACTCATCCTGCAACAGTCGCAGCTGGATTAGTCGCAGTAGCAGCAGGATTTGAGATTCATAAAGGTAGAAAGGTGGCAAAATAATGATGGAAATAGAAAGAATATTAAATAATGATCAACTTACAGAAGAAGAAAAAACAATTTTATTAAAAATTTTAGCAAGTGAACATAAGAATGAAGAACAAGATAACGAGTATGATTCATCATATGACATGTATAAAACTGATGAGCAAAAGAAATTAGTAAAACAAAATAGAGAACAAGCGAGAGAAGTAAGAGAAAGAGTTCAAAAAGCTCAAGAAGACAGTTTTAAAAAAGAACAAGCTAGAATTCGTGATGAAAACATCAGAAAACAAATTCAAGTATTGTCATACTTAAAAAAGACAAATGGTGAAGATCAATTTAGTGAAGAATATTTAGCAACTGTTACTGGTTTTGAATTAGAAAGCACATATGCAGATTGCATTAAATATATGCCAAATGCTATGGAAAAAGCAGCAAGTGAAGCTGGAATAGATATATCTGAAGATTTGGCTAAGTTTTCTAAAAAAGAACCTGAACCTGAACCAGAAAAAAGTGTTGAGATTGAAACACCTCAAGAACCAGTAGTTGTTCCGACTATAGAACCAGCACCAGCTCAAGGAGAAGAAGTAGAAATACCTAATGCTGTTACTGAAACAAATGATGATCAAGCAGAAGAAGTAGAAGAAGAAAATGAAATAGACGAAGAACAAGAAGAAATAACTGAAGAACAAAATGCTCCTTCTCGTTGGAAAGTTATACTTTTCTCTTCTAAAGATAAAATGGCAGATTTTGTCGCAATGATAATGTCAAAAGCACAAAATGCAGTAAATGCTGGAAAAGTAGCAGAGGAAAAGAATAATGAACAATTAACAACACAATCAGAAAATGAAGAAATAGAAATTCCAACTACAGAACAAGCACCAATAAGAACAGAAGAAGAAATAAATGAAAATATCGGTATTGAAACACCTCAAGAACTAGTAACTGCTCCAACTATAGAACCAGCACCAGTGAGAACAGAAGAAGAAATAAACAAGAATATCGGAATTGCACCAGTGCAAGAACCAGTGATAGCTCCAACTATAGAACCAGCACCAATGAGAACAGAAGAAGAAATAAATAAGAA
>CAZKTT010000053.1:0-5021 GCA_964555755.1 uncultured Mycoplasma sp. | reverse complement strand
AAAAGTTCAAATACTTTTTTCATTTCAAGTTCATATTTAAGCATATTTTTATCACCGTACATACTTAAGAATTCTTCTTTACTTACAGCATATCTTTTTGCTAAGTTGTCAAGTTCTTCTTCTACTTCTTTATCTTCAACTTTTACATCTTCTAATTCGATAATTCTTTCTAAAATTATTCTATATAAGACATGTTTATTAGCTTCTTCACGCATTTGATTTCTTAAGTCATCTTCAGTTGATTTAGTCATTTCTAAAAATGCTTCTAAAGAAAGTCCTTGCATTTGAACTTGTTGTTTAAAGTTCTCTAACATATGATTAATTTCTTCTTCTACTAGTTCTTCAGGAATGTCTACTTTAGTATTTTTAGCAATTTCAGCCATAACATCTTCTAAGAACTTTTCATTTATTTCTTTTTCTTTTTGAGCTTTAATATTATTCTTAACTTCCTTTTCTAAAGTTTCTTTACTATCGACACCAGGAAGTCCTAAGTCTTCAAAGAATTCTTTGTCTAATTCTCTTTCTACTTTTGATTTAATTTCATTTACTTTTACTTTAAATACTACTTCTTTTCCTCTTAGCGATTCTTCATGATAGTTTTCTGGGAATGTAACATTAATATCTTTTTGTGATGAAGCTTCCATACCGATTATTTGATCTTCAAAACCTGGGATAAATGAACCAGATCCTATTTCTAATGAATAGTTTTCAGCTTTACCACCTTCGAATGGTTTTCCTTCTAAGAAACCTTCAAAATCTATAACAGCAATATTTCCAGTTTCAACTTTACCATCTTTTACTTCGAATTCTGCAAATCTTTCAAGTAAATGTCCTATTTCGTGTTCTACTTCTTCTTTACTAACTTTTACTTTTTCTTTTGCTACTTTTAATCCTTTATATTTATCAATTTTTACTTCTGGCATAGTAGTAATAGTAAATACAAATTCTACTCCATCTTCACTAATTGATTTAATATCAACTCTTGGATCAATTATAGGTTTATAATCTTTTAAAGCTCTATCATATGCTTCTGGTAATAATACATTTAAAGCATCCATATATAGAGATTCTTTACCATTCTTCTTAAAATAAATGTCTTTAGGCACTTTTCCTTTTCTAAATCCATCTAATTTAATATCTTTCTTTTTATTTTCAAAAGCTTGATCTATTGCTTTATCAAATTCTTCTTTGTTAAATTTAACTGTTTCTTCAAAAACATTTTTTTTACTCATAATATCTTCCTTCCTTTTTCTACCGTTTAATATTATATAATATTTCTAGTTATTATACAAGTAAAAAGAAACAATAACTATTATTTCTTTTTAATTATATATCTAATAACATAATATAAGAACATAGCAAATAAAATTACTAAAAGCCAGTCCAAGATTATTTCTATGATTCCTCCAGTATATTTATCTACAATTTCAAATAATGAGTTAGGAATATACTTGTCAATGAATGAATTTAAGTTTATAAAACTAATGCCATCTCCTATGTAATGAATCAATTCACAAAATATTTCTGCTGCTCCGAGTGTGTATGTTACGTATTTAATATCCCTACGTATAATAGCTACGACTACTACTAGAGTAAGTATAATTAATAAATCCATATAAATACCTCCTTATTTATAGATAATTATCTAAAACGTATGCTATACCATCTTCATTATTTGTTTTAGTAACAAAGTCAGCTTTTTCTTTTAATTCGTCACAAGCATTACCCATGGCTACTTTAAAACCTACAGCTTCGAACATACCAATATCGTTAACAAAATCTCCGAAACACATACTGTCTTCTTTATTTATATTTAAATATTCTAATAGTTTTGTTACTGCAGTTTGTTTGTTGATATTACTATTATTTATATCTAATCTATACCTATTTACTGGTTTTTGTTCTAGAAAACTTGAGGAGTAATTAGTTATAACAAGTCCTAATTCACTTATTAAATCAGCACCTTTTTTTATTAGTTCTTGATTGTTAGCTATCATAACTAATTGAGTAAAGTTTATACTATTGTATCCATCAACAGTTTCTAAGTTTTTCCCTAACACTTTTTCTTCTTCTTTTTCTGACACAAACTTATTAACAAATCTTCCATTAATAGATTTAGCTAATAATTCTATTCCATTGTTATCACAAAAATCTAATATTGTTTTTACTTTTTCTGATGGTATTTTATCAATAAAAATTAGTTTGTCATTATGATAATCATATATTTCTGCACCATTACATGCAATGATTATATTAGAAGCATATGCTTCTTTTGATTTTAAGATTGTATGAAAAGAATCTCTTCCTGATATTAGAACAATGTAAATACCTTTTTCTACTGCTTTAGCAATTGCTTTCTTTGTGTTTTCTGTTACTATTTTGTCACTTGTTACTAGGGTACCATCAATATCTACGAAAATAATTTTTATGTTGCTTAAATCTTTCATATTACTCTCCTAAGTATATTATATCAAAAAATAATTAAATAAAAAAGAAGCAATTAAATGCTTCTTAATATCTTTATTAATTTTTTATTAGAAGTCAGCTCCCCAACCATAATAACAAGTTTTGTTTGAAATTTTTATTGATTTCGTAGCAGACCAACTACTATATTTTGTTCCAGAAGTAGTTTTATAATATGATCTCACTTTAAATTTATATGTTTTTCCTGTAGTATATTTGCCTCTTTGAATTATTTCTGATTTGCTTGGATAAGGATGATAGTGTTTACTATATTTTTCTGTTGTAAAATTATATAATTGGAAGCCAGTTAATGCTGAATTACTTGGGGCTTTTACTTTTATATTGGCGTACCTATCACAACTTGTTATTGATTTAATTGTTGGAGTTTTTGTTCCAAAATATTTAGTTTGAGTATTCCAATCACTATAGTATTTCTTCCCATCCACTTTTTTGTATAATCTTGCTTTTAATGTATATGTTTTACCATATTTTAAATCTCTCCAAATTTTTATTGTTGTCCAAGTATTAAACTTAAATGTACTAAACTTTTTAGTATTTACGTTGTAAAATTGAGCAACTGTATCGTCATTGTCATACGCATAACTAGTATAATAATCTGTGCGAATTCTGTTATCAGTCATTGCTCTAGACTCAGTTATAGTTAATGCAGGCATTTTTTGTTTAGCTCTTTGTGCCCCAGACCACAAACTATAGAATGTTTTACCGCCTTTGGTGTAATATGCTCTTACTTTAAATTTATATTCTTGATTATAGGCTAAATCCTTTATTGTATATTTTTCTTTGTTTGTTGTTTTTATATATTTTTTTGTTGTTGCATTGTAGATTTGTACTCCTGTTAAGGTTCCTTTTGTTGTATATGATAGTTTCATCTTGTTGTAATCAATAGCTTTTACATAATTTAATGATGGTGTATACATTGTTGGCGCTGCATAAGCTGATTTTGTTGCTCCAGACAATACTAATGCTCCAATCATTACAACTACTAATAGCACATCAACCACTAGTAATTTTTCAATGTTTTTACTAATAAACTTTTTCATTTTATCAGTCTCCTTTATTCTACTTTTCTAATTTGATTGTAATTCAATTCTTTCCCGGAGTCAATATTATACAATTAATGCCTTGTTTTCTGCGTAAAATTTTACAAAAAAAAGAAGCAATTAAATGCTTCCATAAAAGAAATTCATAAATATTAAGAATCCAAATAATAGTATTGTCATAATTATTCCATTCATATTATTTGATTTACCTGATCTAACTGATAATCCTACAGCCATAGCAGAAGTTACTCCTGCTACTAAACCTCCGATGTGAGCAAAATTATCTACTCCTGGTAATGAAAATCCTATAAATAAGTTTATTAATATAACAGGTATTATTTGTCTTACTAAAGTATTCCCTAGATATACACGATAATTATATCCAAAGTATAGTAATGCTCCGAAAAGGCCAAATATTGCTCCACTTGCTCCGACTGATATACTATCTGGGTTTAATAATATTGATAACAAACTACCAGAAAGGGCACTTAATATATAAATTACTAAGAATTTAACATGACCAAAGAAGTTTTCGGTTTGAGCTCCTATGACATATAAAACATACATATTACATAAGATATGAAGTACTCCACCATGAATAAAGGCTGAAGTAATTAATCTATAATACTCTCCTCCAGTTACAGCATCATAATTATTGGCAAATGCATTTATTAATCCGTTGTTTATGTTTAGTCCATAACCTATTAAGAAAATTATAGTATTTATTGCTATTAAAGCATATGTAACATATGGAGTTTTTTCTTTAAAAATGTCATCTACTCTTTTAGCTTCTTCCATATTTTTTTGATTGATATCACTAGTTATTTTCAAGAATAAATTCATCCCCTTTTCAGTAAACTTTAGTTTTTTATCCATATCTGGAAAATGTTTATATAAAAAGTCATACTTTTTTATATCTTTTTCGTCTTTTATAGCAATCAAATCTATATTTTTTTCGTCTTGTAAAGTAACATTATCTCCTAAATCTATAAAAATACTAAGAACATTCATATTCAAATTAAGAGTTTTTCTTTTTATAGTTTTAACTATTTTTTTTGTTTTAAATAGATCATAATTTAATTGTTCATTATTATGTATATATCCTGAAACAATTCTAATTATTTTATAATCGCCTGTCATGTTTTCAAGCCATATTTCATCTTTTGCACCATGCAAAACAACAGGACTATAATTTTGTTCAGTTATAAAATAATGGAGTAATTTCATTGTTATTACATCTTTTTCATCAAAGTTATCCATTTTATTACCTCTTTTTTCAGAAAAAGAACTATTTCTAGTTCTTATCCAATTTCTATAATTTTAATTTCATAATTACCATTAGGACTATCTACTGATACTGTATCACCAACACTATGCCCCATTAAAGCTTTAGCTATAGGTGATTCATTTGAAATTTTACTTTCAAAAGGATCAGCTTCTTGACTTCCTACAATTTTATATTCATCTGTATCATCTGCATCATCTACATATGAAATT
>CAZKTT010000052.1:0-5047 GCA_964555755.1 uncultured Mycoplasma sp. | reverse complement strand
TAAAAAGGAGGAAATATGAATAAATTAAAATATTTATTATTTGCATTATTTTTATTTGTTCCATTATCAGTAAATGCTAATAGCATTAGTAATATTGATATGGATATAGTTGTAGATGATGCTGGTACCGCTACAATTACTGAAACATGGAGTGCTAATGTATCTCAAGGCACTGAAGGATGGCATCCATATTTTAATTTAGGTGCATCTGAGATAACTGTAGTTTCTGCATCAATGGATGGTACCGAATATCAAATAAAAGAAAGTTGGAACGAAAATGCTTCACTTAGTGAAAAAGCTTACAAAGCCGGAGTATATAAAGTTGATAGTAATGAAGTTGATATAGTTTTTGGTATAAGTAGTTATGGTTCACATAAATACCAAGTAGTATATAAAATTACTCATTTTGTTTCTACTTTAGAAGATTCTGATATGTTATTTTGGCAATTGTTCCCATATGATTTTTCTGCAGAACCAGGTAATGTTTCAATAAAAGTAACTGGGCCAAGTTTTTTCAAAGAAAATGAAGTTGATGTATGGAGTTACGGAATGTATGGTTCTTTATGTTATGTAAATAATGGTGCAATTTATTTAACAAGTGAAGGAAGAATTTCAACTTCAGAATATTTAACACTTTTAGCTAAATTTCCAAAAGGAACATTTAAAGATGCTGCATCATTAGATAATAATTTTGATTATTATTTTCAAAAAGCTGAAGAAGGTGCTGAACACTATGTAAATAAAGACAAAAAAGATTTTTCTGAAATAGTTGGTGCTATTATAGAAATGCTTATTTATGTTGGAATACCTGCTTTATTTATAATTTTTGGTGCTAAAGCAGCAAAATCTGCTAAATATGGTTATAAGGATAATAAAACAATTGATAAAAAAGAAGTTCCAAATTTTAGAGATATACCATGTAATAAGGATATTTATTATGCAAATGCATTGATAAAAGTTAATGAGTTTGGATATAGGGAAGGTAATATACTTGGTGCGATTATTCTGAAATGGATTAAAGAAAACAAAATAACATTTATCAATGAGAAAAAAGGAATATTTAATAAAGATACTAGTTCAATTGATTTAACTAAAGATAATACTTTTGATAATAGTTCTGAAGAAAAATTATTTGGTATGATGAGAGCAGCTTCAGGCGATGGAATTCTTGAAGCTAAAGAGTTAGAAAAATGGTGTAAAAAGAATTATTCTAAGTATTTAGATTTATTTAAATCAATTACTAATGATGAAATATCTAGGTTAAAAACTGAAAATCATATTTATACAAGAACTTCAAAAGAAGAATGTAAGTATAAAAATGTTATGGATGACACTATATATAAAGATAGTACAGAGCTTTATGGTTTAAAGAAATTCTTAGATGAATTTTCAAGAATGAACGAAAAAGAAGCTATTGAAGTAAAAATGTGGGATGAATATTTAATGTTTGCTTATCTATTTGGTATAGCAGATAAAGTAGCTAAACAACTTAAGGATTTATATCCTGAACAAGTACAAGAACTTGAGAATAGAGGTATAGATATTGGTACTATTTATTATATAAATCATATATCTACTGCTAGTGTATCCGCAGCATCAGCAGCTAGAGCAGCGGCAGAAAGTTATTCTGGCGGCGGAGGTGGCTTTGGTTCTGGTGGCGGAGGCGGTGGTTCCTTCGGCGGAGGCGGCGGAGGCGGCGGTTTCCGTTAATTCACTAGAAAATTTTATTGACTAAACCTCCTAGTTATGTTATAATTTATAGCATATATAAAAGTGTTTGGGGGGAAAAGCATGAGAACACCAGTAGTTGCACAATTTGTTATCGACAGAAATGATGGTTGCGAGTATTATTACGTTGAAAAGCTTTTTGATAAGCGTAAAAAGACTGGAAATTATCATCTTTATGACAATGATATTAAACCAATTATCTATAATGATCATAATTTTCATGCAATATTCAATACTGATGAAAAGATTTCGATTTTTAAGTTTTGTAAAGATGCATCACTTGAATTAATTGGAGATTCTTTTGTCGAAGGAGATAGAAAAAAAGCATTTGATACGTTTAGTGCAGTTTTATCTCTGGCAGGGAATTCTCCAGACAGAAAAAAAGTGAATCTCGGTTCATTAAAAGGAGATCTTATTGAATCGATTACTATATATAATAAAGTTCTTGAAGAAAATGAAAAAATCGAATTACCAATAGAAGAAGATTACTTTAGTTCATTAGGATTAGATAAAGTTAAAACTGAAAGAGAAAAGGTTGCTAGAATATCTAATTTAAAGAACAGAAGAGTTGTAGAAAAAGAAAATCTAAAAGCTATGGATCAACCAATTAAGTCATTAGTATTAGTAAGAAATAAAAAAGTATGAAATATTCATACTTTTTCTTTAAATATTTAAAGAAAAATGATAAAATCTAAAATAGAGGTGTAATAGTATGGAAAAAACAAGTCCTAAAATAATGCCTGGTTTTATGGAATTATTGCCAGAAAATCAAATATTATTTAACAAAATGTATGACACAATAAGAGAAGTATATGAGAGATTTGGTTATTTACCTTTGGATACTCCAATACTGGAATATTCAAGTGTTTTGTTAGCTAAAGCAGGTGGAGAAACTGAAAAACAAATATATCGTTTTAATCGTGGAGACACAGATATTTCAATGCGTTTTGATTTGACTGTGCCTTTAGCAAGATATGCGTCTCAATACTATAACGATTTAGCTTTTCCATTTAAAAGATATCAAATGGGTAAGGTTTATCGTGGAGAAAGACCGCAAAAAGGAAGATTCCGTGAATTTTATCAATGTGATATAGATGTAATTGGGGAAAACCTTAGTTTAAATTATGATGCAGAAATTCCTACTGTGATCTATACTTTGTTTAAAGAATTAAATTTTGGTAAATTTACTATTAGAATGAATAATAGAAAAGTACTTAATGGTTTGTTTAACGAATTAAATCTAGCAGATAAATCAAGTGATGTTCTAAGAGCAATTGATAAGTTAGAAAAAATCGGAGAAGATGGTGTAAGAGAAGAATTACAATTACTTGATATTGATAAAGATACGATAGATAAAATAATTACATTTGTAAGTATTAAAGGAACAAATGATGAAATAGTTAAAGCTTTACTTGATTTAAATATTGAAAATCCTATGTTTCAAGAAGGTGTAAACGATTTAAAAGAAACAGTTAAAAAGATACGTTTATTTGGAGTTGAAGAGGACTATTTTACTATTGATTTAACTATAGCTAGAGGATTAGATTATTACACTGGAACAGTTTATGAAACAAAGTTAGATGATTATCCAGGCCTTGGAAGTATTTGTTCTGGTGGAAGATATGATGATTTAACCAAATATTATACAGATCAAAAATTACAAGGAATTGGTATCTCAATTGGACTTACTAGATTATTTTCTCAACTTTTAGAAGTTGGAATTATTGCTAGTAAAGAAAAAACTTTAACTAAAGTATTAATAATTCCATTTTCAAAGGAGAATATGGAGTATTCTATTGAAATATCGAATGCTTTAAGAAGTAATAATATTATATGTGATATATATTATGAAGAAAAAGGATTTAAGCAAAAATTAAAGTATGCTAATAGATTAAATATTCCATATATTTGTATAATTGGAGAAGATGAAGAAAAGAATAAAAAAGTTGCATTAAAAAATATGGAAACCGGTGAACAAGAAGTATTAACAATTGAAGAAATGTTAAAAAAACTAAAATAAAAAATAGAGTTTAAACTCTATTTTTTTTGGATATGTTTAGCAAGTTGTTTAATTTGACTTTTATTTATATCTTTGTTAATTGATACTTCATTAAAATAATCATTAATATTTATTAAATCTTTATCATAAACGCAAACATCGCCTTCATCAGCATAATAGATGCCATTATATGACTTATTGTTAATAATATCTAGATATGCATTTTCATGTCTTTGAAAAAGAATAGTTTCACTACCTTTGATAGGTTCATAAAATCTAGTAAAGATAGTATGATGGTTTTCATCAGGTCTAGTTTTAATTTTAACAACTTTAACTAAATTTCCAACAAATACTTTATCTCGTTCCATAAAATCACCCGTGCCATATAATATAATCTAAATTTTAAAAAAAGTCAAGAGATTACAAAAAATGATATTTATGATATACTAAAACAGATAGGAAGTTGGTATTATGACATATACTTTTGTTGGAGAAAAAGAACTGATTGAAAAAGAAGTAAATAAAATTTCCAAAGATTATGCTAGTGAAAGTATAAGTTTATATAATTTGGAGATTGATTCAATTGGTGCTGCACTAGAGGATATTAATACAATTGGTCTTTTTGGTGATAAATTAATAATAATTAACAATATAGAAAATGCTTCAGATGATTCATTAGTAGAGTATTTAAATAATCAAAACTCTAATACTTTGATATTAACTTCTTATAAAAAGCTTGATGCAAGAAAAAAAATAACAAAAGTATTAAAAGAAAAAACTAAGTTAAATGAATTGTTTGGAATTGATTTAAGCGATTATATTAGAAAGCAATTAGATGACTATAAAATAACTAATATGGCAATAAATATATTAATAAGTTATTGTAATAGCAATATAAATAGAATAGATAATGAATTAGAAAAGTTAAAAGTATTTAAATTGGAAGAAAAAGTGATAAATGAAGATGATGTAAAAGAAGTAGTAAAAGAAAGCTATGAATCAACAGTATTTAATTTAATAGATGAAATAAATTTAAAGAATAAGAAGAAGATATATAAAATCTATTATGAATTATTGAAATCAGGTTTTAATGAAGAAAGAATAATGTACACTATTGCTAATCATTATAGATTATTATTTCAAATAAAATGTAAGTTAGAAAATGAGTCAGATGAAGATATAGTAAAGGAATATGGAATGCATCCATATAGATTAAAAAAACTAAAAGAACAACTTGGAATTCTTACAGATGAAGATATATTGTTTATTTTAAAAACTCTGGAGATATAGATATAAAATCAAAAAGAGGAGAAACAGAGG
>CAZKTT010000051.1:0-5441 GCA_964555755.1 uncultured Mycoplasma sp. | reverse complement strand
CAAGTAAAACTTGTTCTAGAAACACACAAATCTTGAAGACCAGGCTTAATAAAATTATTTATCATTTCATTTTTTCTAGATATAGGAAGCAAAAAATTTGGATTTTTATCATAATAATCAAGTAATTTATCAGCGTATTTTGAAAGTTTGAAAAAATAAGCCTCTTCTTTTACTTCATGAACTTCCCTACCACAATCAGGACATTTCCCATCAACAAGTTGTGCATCAGTCCAAAAAGATTCACATGGAGTACAATAAAGCCCTGAATATTCTCCTTTGTAAATATCTCCACTTTTATACAACTTTTCAAATATTTTTTGCACTCTTTGAACATGATCACCATCGGTAGTTCTTATAAAATAATCATAACTAATATTTAAACATTTCCATAAATCTTTAGCATTTTCAATTATTTTATCGACATACTCTTTTGGTTCAACTCCCTCTTCCTTAGCTTTATTTTCAATTTTTTGCCCATGTTCATCAGAACCTGTTTGAAAATAAACATCATACCCTGATAACCTTTTATATCTAGCAATAGCATCAGCAATAATAGTGGTATAACAATGTCCTATATGAAAATTTGCACTAGGATAATATATAGGAGTACTAATATAAAAATTCTTTTCCATAATAACACCTCACAATAATAAAATATGATAAAAAAAAGAAACATTTCTAAGGACGAAACATTTCCGCGGTACCACCTTAATTACACTTAAGTGTATCTTAAAACTATAACGGATTGACCCGGAGATACTCTCTGTTCAAGAAATCATACTCAGTAAAATCAAATGCTTATTTTCAGCAACCATAAGCTCTCTAAAAAATGATTTTCACTTACCCTTTCTCTCACCACATTTAATATCAAGAGTATAACACAACTTTTTTCTTTATTCAATATATTTTCCTAAAAATTTTGCAGCAATGCTGCCAGTTTTAACAATAAAATCATCAATATTATCATCTAAAAACAAAATTATGACTGCTCCAACGGCATCTCCATTAGTAATAATCGGAGCAATAACATAACTAGCATTTTCGTTTGTATTAAAAACTAAATTAATTTTTTCTTTTTCGTAAGAAAATTTAACAACTCTTTTTTGAATTATAGTATCAAGTGATGAAGAAATACTTTTATCGATATATTTTTTCTTTAATTCGCCTGCTAAAGCGACTACTTTATCCCTATCAACAATAAATATATTGCCACCAATTTCCGAATAAATTGCATTAACATATTCTTTATAAAAATCTGGTAATACTTCTATTGGAGAATATTTTTTTAAAACAATGTTATTATCATCTAAAAATATTTCAACTGATTCGCCATCTTTAATTCGAAGTGTTTTTCTTATTTCTTTAGGAATAACTATTCTTCCCAAATCATCAATTCTTCTTACAACCCCAGTAGCTTTCATTTGGCAACCTCACTTTCACTATGTATTTTCTTCAAAAGATAAAAAAATATTCCTATTTTTCACAATATCCCTAAACATATTATAATATTGATATGCATAGATTATTTATGGTAATTTTTACCAATTTTTATATTGTTGCAAAAGAAAAAGAACTATTTAAGTTCTTTAAGTAAATGGTTAAAATCATAAACCACATGGGTATTCGAATTTTTATAGAATAAAGAAACAATCAATTTATTTCCTTTATAAACAAATTTAAAACTCTTATTAATCTTTAATGATTTAGTAAAAAACTCTTCATAATCTAGTTCTGAAGATTTTTTTTCATCAAATGTTATCTCTCTATAAACACTATTATCATAAACTTTGATTATACCTAATTTTTTAACAAAAAATTCAAATAATTGTTCATTCATATAAAGATCCAAATCGCTATCAGCTTTACCAAACCTGTCTTCTATTAGTTCTTTTACACTGGCAAGCTTTTCATATGAATCAATGCTATTAACAAGTTTATGAATTTCAATTTTAATATCCTCATCTTTTACATATTCATCTTTTATATGGGATGAAACATTTAAACTAATTTCTTCACCAACTTCTTCATTTATTTCTTTTCCTTTAATTCGTTGTACTTCCTCATCTAACATCTTTAAATACATATCAATACCAACAGAATCAATAAAACCAGCTTGTTCGCTACCTAATATATCTCCCGCTCCACGAATAGCAAGATCCTTAGTAGCTATAGAAAAGCCGCTTCCAAGTTGCGTATACTCTTTAATGACTTTAAGCCTTTTTATTGCTTTTTCAGTAAGAACTTTACTTCTTTCATACATCAAATAAGCATAAGCCAAAGTATCACTTCTACCTACACGACCTCTAAGTTGATAAAGTTGACTAAGACCAAATCTATCAGCATCCATTACAATTAAACTATTAACATTTGGAATATCTATACCTGTTTCGATAATAGTAGTACAAACAAGTACGTTAAACTTATTATCCACAAAATCATTAATAACACTTTCAAAAGCATCTTGATTCATCTTTCCATGTGCAAAATTTATAGTAACATCAGGCAATAAGCTTTTAAACATTGCCACTTTGCTTTCAATATCATCGACTCTATTGTAAAGAATAAAAACTTGACCACCTCGCGCTACTTCCTTATAAAGTATTTCACGTACCAACTTTTTATCAAAAGGAACAACGCAAGTAACAACAGACTTCCTATTTTTTGGAGGAGTTTCTATAAGTGATAAATTTTTAATACCCAAAACTGCCATTTGCAAAGTACGAGGTATTGGAGTAGCAGTTAAAGTTAAAACATCAACGCTACTTTTCATTTCTTTTATTTTTTCTTTTTGAATTACACCAAATCGTTGTTCTTCATCAATAACAAGTAATCCTAAATCCTTAAAAACAACATCATCACTTAAACCACGATGAGTTGCAAACAGGATATCTACTTCACCTTCTTTTAACTTTTCCAAAGTACTTTTTATAGTTGAATTACTAACAAATCTATTAATAATACCAATATTAACAGGATAGTTTTTAAATCTTTCTATAGCAACATCATACTGTTGACGGCACAAAATTGTAGTAGGGCACAGATATAAAACTTGTTTCCCATCAAAAACTGCCTTAAAAATTGCACGAAAAGCAACTTCTGTTTTACCATATCCAACATCTCCACATAAAATTCTATCCATCGGAGATGAACTTTCCATATCCTTTTTAATTTCTTTTACCACTTTTTCTTGATCAGGAGTCAAACTATAAATAAATTCACTCTCAAACATTTCTTGCATTGGACTATCTTTACTAAAAGAAAAGCCTTTTTTTACTTCACGCTCTGCCTGAATTTTTATTAAACGAGCTGCCTCTACTTTTATTTTTTCACGAATTCGTTGTTTTGTCTTTTGCCAAAGAGTACTATTCAAAGAATTAATCGTAGGTACATAACCATCTTTTCCATTATATTTACCTATAAGTTCTATTTTTGAAGCAGGAATATATATTTTATCTCCCTTAGCATATAAAATTTCAAGATAATCCATTAATAAATTACCTTTTTTTAGAACTTTTATCCCGTTATAAACACCAATTCCATGAACATTGTGCACAACATAATCCCCCACGTTTATTTTTGATAAATCACGAATTCTAGAAGCATTACTAAATTTTGTCGGTTTATATGTAACATTTTTCTTACCAAATAATTCATAATCAGTTAAAAATACAATATCATTTTTTTCAAACCCTAAAGCATATTTCCCCTTTATTATATTCACACAATTCTTATATATATTATCTGTTTTAGTAATAGTGCATTTACAATCTAACTTATCTAAAAAATCATTTAAATTCAAAGTTGAAGTACCAATAACAACTGTCTTGCCTCCAGCTATAGCTTGTTTTATATATATATTTATTTTCTCAAAATTTTCTCCAAATAAATGTGTATTAATAACATTAAAATCAACTATATTAGATACTTTTACATTACCAACATTACTATCAAAATCAAAATAATACATTTTATCTCTAGGAGTAATATCATTTAAATTATTATAATAATCAGTATATTGATAGTTCAACTCTAAACTATCGTTCAACTTTTTCTCAAATGAAATATTTAATTGTTCATAATCTTTATATATAACTATAACATCCTCTAAATAATCAATAATACTACCAGAAACACCACTAACTTTTTCAGTAAAAGGTATAACTTCAATAGCATCTATTTCCTTTATTGATTTTTGTGTATTGACATCAAAATATCTTATAGATTCTACTTCATCGCCAAAAAATTCTAACCTAATTGGAAAATCTTCATTAATAGGAAATATATCCAACACAAAACCACGAACAGAAAAATCACCTGTCTTACCCACCAAAGATTCATGATTATAACTATAAGCATCCAAAAGTTCAACAAGTGCTTTTTGAGAAAAGTTTTGACCTTTTTTTAAGATTAAATTGTTTTTCTCAAAGTCACTAGGCTTTGGTATTTTTCTTAAAAAACCAGAAACATCTGTTATGACTATGTTTTTATTATTATTAATTAACTCTTTTAAAATATTAATTCGATCGATTTTTAACTCTGGACTAACCACATTTTCATTTATAAAACTAAGATCATCATCTTCAAATAAAACAATACTATCATCACAAAAACTATTATAAATCTTTCTAGACTCTAAAGAATTTGGGGTAACAATTAAAATAGGACGGTTAGATTCATTAAATAATTTTTTTATAAACAACGCAAAAAATCCACCGGTCAAATTTACTAGGCCTGTGTCTTTTTTATACTCAAAATTAATTAATTCTTCGATAAAGTCCATAAACATCACCTCAGAAGAAAGAATATAATACACGAAAAAGTATTAAAAATCAATTATATTTGCTCATTACTTTTTCAAAATCATATTTTATAAAATCATTCAATATTTCAGCGGTATCAGGTAAGATATTCTCAATCGCCTTCATATCGTTTTTACTAAACTTACCTAAAACATAATCAGCAGTATCCATCGTATCATCATTAGAAATACCTATTCTTAATCGCTTAAACCTATTTGTTCCTAAATGCTTTTCAATATTTTTTAAGCCATTATGACCACCGCTTGATCCGAATAATCTAAGTCTGTATTTTAAAAAAGGCAAATTCAAATCATCACTTATAACAAGAATATCATCAATATCGATATCGAACCAATCAACGTATTTTTTTAGTGTTTCACCTGATAAATTAACATATGATAATGGTTTTAAAAGAATAACTTTTTCACCATCAATAGTAACTATTTGATACATTCCATTCATTTTCTTTTTATCTATTGAAACATTTAAACTCTTTGCAAAGTTATCTAAAACCATAAATCCAATATTATGCCTTGTTTTTTCATATTCTTTTCCTGGATTTCCTATCCCTACGATTAATTTCATACAATCACCTTATTCTTTTATTTCTACTACTTTAGAATCAGACAATTCTAATTTATA